>JASHVN010000083.1 GCA_030044555.1 Xanthobacteraceae bacterium
GCCGGGCAAGCTGGAAGCGGCGCGGCTGCCGGCTTTGCGCGCGGTGGTGACCGTTGGCGAGGGCAAACACGCCGGCTGCTTGCGCTTTGGCGACATCATCGCCGCCGGCAGCGCGGCCGAAGCAAAACGCATCGCCCAACTGGCGCCGATCCTGCAGTTCGACGAGCCGATCAACATTCAATTCACCTCGGGTACGACGGGCTTTCCCAAGGGCGCGACGCTGTCGCATCACAATATTCTCAACAACGGCTTCTTCATCGGCGAAGCGATGCGGCTGACGCCCGACGATCTCTTGTGCATTCCGGTGCCGCTCTATCACTGCTTCGGCATGGTGTTGGGCAACCTCGCTGCGCTCACCCACGGCAGCTGCATGGTTTTTCCCGGTGAAGGCTTCGATCCGCTCTCGACCTTGCAAACCGTGGCCGAAGAACGCTGCACGGCGCTGCATGGCGTGCCGACCATGTTCATCGCGCAACTCGATCATCCGGAATTCGCGCGCTTCGATCTCTCATCGCTGCGCACCGGCATCATGGCGGGATCGCCGTGCCCGATCGAAGTGATGAAACGCGCGGTCGACAAGATGCATTTGTCGGAAATCACCATCGCCTATGGGATGACCGAGACGAGCCCGGTGAGCTTCCAAAGCTCGACCGACGATCCGCTGGAGCGCCGCGTGTCCACGGTCGGGCGCATTGCGCCGCATCTGGAAGTCAAGATCGTCGACACGCAGGGACGCATCGTGCCGCCCGGCACACCCGGCGAGTTGCTCACCCGCGGCTATTCGGTGATGCTCGGCTATTGGGGCGACGAGGAACGCACGCGCGAAGCCATCGACGCCGCGCGCTGGATGCATACCGGCGATCTCGCCACCATCGACGATGAGGGCTATTGCAACATCGTCGGCCGCATCAAGGACATGGTGATCCGCGGCGGCGAGAACGTCTATCCGCGCGAGATCGAGGAATTCCTCTACCGGCATCCGAAGATCCAGGACGTGCAGGTGATCGGCGTGCCCGACGACCGCTTTGGCGAGGAAGTCTGCGCCTGGATCAGGCTGCGGCCGGGAATGGAGGCCAGCGAAGAAGAGATCAAAGCCTTCTGCCGCGACCGGATCGCCCGCTACAAGGTGCCGCGCTACATCAAGTTCGTCGACGAATTTCCGATGACGGTCACCGGCAAGATTCAGAAATACATCATGCGCGAGCGCATGATCGCCGACCTGGGACTGCAGGTGCAGAAGACGGCGTGAGCAGTCGCGTTTCGGCCGTGTCATTGCGAGCGAAGCGAAGCAATCCCGCTGCACCGCTGCTCTGGATTGCTTCGTCGCTTCGCTCCTCGCAATGACGAATCTGGAAACTGATCGGGCGCCGGAAAACGCCGTCGATCGCAATGGCAGACCGCAGGTTCCGAGAAAATCGGGTTGTCAAGGATTTACCCGAAGGGCGCTTCGCGTCCTTGACAACCCGATTTTCTCGGAAAAGCAGCAGCCATTGCGATCGACGGCGCGCTGCATCGAGCAATTGTCTGATCGTTAGTTCGATCTAACGGAAATCCGCCCTACGGCCCGAGCAGCGACGGATTATCGGCAACGATCTTGCGATAAAGCTCGAACTGGGTGCGCGTTTCGGCATCGAGTTCGCCGGGCGTCGAGCCCACGGCTTCGGTGCCGATCGCCGCGAGCCGTTTGACCACAGCCGGGTCATGCATCGCCGTGTTGGCGGCCGCCGCCAGTCGATCGACGATAGGTTTTGGCGTGGCCGCCGGGGCATAGAGCCCGGTCCAGAACGGAGCGACCATATCGACGCCGGCTTCTTTCATTGTCGGCACGGCGGGCAGCGCCGGCGAACGGATGCTGGTGGTGACCGCAAGCGCGCGCACGACGCCACTCTGGATATTTTTCATTTCCGCCGGCACGCCGTCGATCATCATCACGACCCGGCCGGATATCAGGTCGGGCAAGACCGCGACCGTGCCCCGATAGGGAACGTGGACGATATTGACGCCGGCTTTCTGTTTGAACAATTCGGTGTCGAGATGCACCGCCGTCCCGGTGCCGGAGGAGCCGTAGCTGTATTTACCCGGATTGGCTTTCAGGAGCGCGATGAATTCGCCCATATTCTTCGCCGGCAGGCTGGGGGTGATCACCATCACCGGGGCGAACCGCGTGATCAGCGAAACCGGCTTAAGGTCGCGCAGCCAGTCGTAGGGCAGATCCTTGGTTACCGAGGCATGCACGATGCCGGTGACCGAATGGTAGAGCAGGGTGTAGCCGTCGGGGTTGGAGCGCACGACCGCGTCGGTCGCGATGGCGCCGCCGCCACCGCCTTGATTAATGATGATGATCGACTGACCCAAAACCTTGGAGAGCTGGTCAGCCGCAATCCGCGCGGTGACGTCGATGCCGCCGCCCGGTGGAAACGGCACGTACATCCTGATCGGTCGCGTCGGAAAGTCGGTTTGCGCCCGCGCCGGCAACGCCCACGCGCAAAGGGTGAGGACGAAACAGGATGCGAACAGTCCTTGCAGCAGTTTCCTCAGTTTCCTCATGGCTCTTTCCTCCGGCTCTCACATTCTTGGTTGCGCGGTGGGGTCTCGCCCACGCGCCGATTTGTTGTATGCCGCCACTATCGTCTGCGTTTTTGCACAGACAAGCCGCGGGCGTGGATGGTTGTCATGTTGTTCCGCCGAGTGTCATAGTCGGCGCAATCGGATATCGAGAGCCGCATAGCGCGCGCGGCAACGTGGGGACGCAAAGACGATGAGATCGAGTACCGATCGGATTTTGACGACGCATGTCGGCAGCCTGCCGCGGCCGGATGATCTGTTCGACATGATGCTGGCACGGATGGACGGCAAACCGGTCGATGACGCCGCCTATGCGGCGCGCGTGCAGTCAGCCGTCGACGACAGCGTGCGCCAGCAAGTCGAGTCCGGGCTCGA
>JASHVN010000084.1 GCA_030044555.1 Xanthobacteraceae bacterium
CGCATAGGCGACGGCATCGCCCTGATCGGTCGAGATCAGCACGCCGTTGCGCCGGCCAACGATCTCCCCGCGATGCGGCCCGTAGGCGTGGAACAGCCGGTTCATCACCGCGGTGCCGCGCGTGTCGGTGAGCAGCTCGCCGTGATAGCCGATCAGCCCGCGGGTCGGCGCGTAGAAGATCAGCCGCACGCGGCCGCCGCCCGAGGGTCGCATCTCGACCATTTCGCCTTTTCGTTCGGCTATCTTCTGCACGACGATGCCGGAGTGCTCCTCGTCGACATCGATGACGACTTCCTCGATCGGCTCGAGCAATTCGCCGGACGGGTTGTTCTGGAACAGGACCTTCGGCCGCGACACCGAAAGCTCGAAGCCCTCGCGCCGCATGGTTTCGATGAGGATGCCGAGCTGCAATTCGCCGCGGCCGGCGACTTCCATCGAATCCTTCTCCGAGGATTCGGAAATGCGCAGCGCGACATTGCCTTCGGCCTCGCGCAGAAGCCGCTCACGGATCACCCGGCTCTGCACCTTGTCGCCTTCAGTGCCGGCGAGCGGCGAGTCATTGATGCGGAAGGTCATGGTCAGCGTCGGCGGATCGATCGGCTGCGCCGGCAGCGGTTCGGTGACCTCGGACGCACAGAGGGTATGCGAGACGAAAGCCTCGGGCAGCCCGGCGATGGCGACGATATCGCCGGCGAACCCCTCCTCGATCGGGGTGCGCTCCAAGCCGCGGAAGGCGAGGACCTTGGTGACCCGGCCTTCTTCGACCAGGCCGCCGTGGCGGTCGCGCACTTTCACGTTCTGATTGGCCTTCACGCTGCCGGAAAAAATCCGGCCGGTGACGATGCGGCCCAGATAGGGATTGGCCTCGAGAATAGTGCCAAGCATGCGGAACGGCCCGTCTTCGACCTGTGGCGGCGCGACATGGCGCACGACAAGATCGAACAGCGGGGCCATGCCTTGATCCTTGGGGCCGGCGGGGTCCGTCGCCATCCAGCCTTGCTTGGCCGAACCGTAGAGCAGCGGGAAATCGAGCTGCTCTTCGCTGGCATCAAGCGCTGCGAACAGGTCGAAGACCTCGTTGGCGACCTCCGTCGGGCGGGCGTCCGGCCGGTCGACCTTGTTGATGACGACGATCGGGCGGAGTCCCATCTTGAGCGCCTTGGAGACCACGAACTTGGTCTGCGGCAGCGGTCCCTCGGCGGCGTCGACCAGAACCAACGCGCCGTCCACCATATTGAGGATGCGCTCGACTTCGCCGCCGAAATCGGCGTGGCCGGGGGTGTCGACGATATTGATGCGGGTGTCCTGCCAGACCAGCGAGGTCGCCTTGGCCAGGATGGTGATGCCGCGCTCACGCTCGAGATCGTTGGAATCGAGCGCACGTTCAATCACCCGCTGATTCTCGCGGAACGCCCCCGATTGCTGGAGGAGACGGTCGACCAGCGTGGTTTTGCCGTGGTCGACGTGGGCAATAATGGCAATGTTGCGCAGATTCATAGGGCCATGAATTTTTGGGGCCACGAATTTTTGGGGGCCATAAACCAAACGAGCCCCGAGGGGCCCGCGATTCTGGCCGGAATATAGTCAGCCTCCTTGCAGAAGCAACGTCGCCGGAAGGGCGGCGTTAGCGTTAAATAGTCGTATTACGCATCATCTAGATGAATACTCGGCTTGGATTTTGCATTAACGGAAGTTCCATGCGCTGCCCACTGCCTGTCTCGAGCCAACGCCGCGTTTTGTGCATTTTCCCGGCCTATACGCCGTCGTTCGGCACGTTTTCGCACGCCTACCGCCTGATGTACCGGGTGCAGGCGTTCATGCCGCCGCAGGGGCTGTTGCTGATCGCGGCCTACCTGCCGGAAACATGGCCGGTTCGCTTCATCGACGAGAATATCGCGCCCGCACGCGCGCAAGACATCGCCTGGGCCGATATTGTCCTGGTCAGCGGCATGCACATTCAGGGAGCGCAGATCCACGATATCGCCGCGCGGGCGAAAGCGGCCGGCAAGGTGACCGTGCTCGGCGGCCCGTCGGTCTCCGGCGCGCCCGAGCTTTACCCGGACTTTGATTACATCCACGTCGGCGAGATCGGCGACGGAACCGATCGCTTGATCGCGCGCCTTGACGAGAGCGTGGCGCCGCCGCCGGCGCAGATACGCTTCGACACGGCCGAGCGCCTGCCGCTTGGCGACTTTCCGCTCCCGGCCTATCACCTGATCGAGCTCGGCCGTTATCTGATCGGCAGTCTGCAGTTTTCCAGCGGCTGCCCTTACCGCTGCGAGTTCTGCGATATTCCTGCGCTTTACGGACGGCAGCCGCGGCTGAAGTCTCCCGAACAAATCACCGCCGAGCTTGATGCCATGCTGGCACAGCGCAGCCATCCGCCCGTCGTCTATTTCGTCGACGACAATTTCATCGGCAACCGCAAAGCGGCGCGCGAGATGCTGCCGCATCTGATCGCCTGGCAGCGCCAGCACGATTATCCGCTGAATTTTGCCTGCGAGGC
>JASHVN010000615.1 GCA_030044555.1 Xanthobacteraceae bacterium
TGGGCTGGTTCCGGCGAAGCGGCCGATGAGGCGGTGTGGTTTTCGCTCCGCGAAAGGATCGGCGGCACGGAGTTTCTCGGTTACGAAACCGAAAAAGCCGCGGGCGTGGTAGCGGCTCTGGTGCGCGACGGCCAGGAAGTGGGCGAGCTCAAGAAGGGCGAGAGCGGCGCCGTCGTCCTTAACCAGACTCCGTTTTATGGCGAGTCCGGCGGCCAGATCGGCGATACCGGCTTGATGATCGGCGATGGCGTGCGCTTTCGCGTTACCGATACGCAAAAGCACGCTGGAGACGTTTTCGTGCATATCGGCACGGTCGAGGACGGCACGCTGACGGCCGCCATGCCGCTCGCGCTCGAGGTCGATCACGATCGCCGCGGCGCCATCCGCAAGAATCATTCGGCGACGCATCTTCTGCACGAGGCGCTGCGCCAGGTGCTCGGCGATCACGTGGCGCAGAAAGGCTCGCTGGTGGCGCCGGATCGCCTGCGTTTCGATTTCTCCCATCCGAAGCCGATGACCAGCGACGAGATCGCGCGCGTAGAGGACATCGCCAACGACGTCGTGCTGCAGAATGCTCCGGTGATCACGCGGCTCATGAGCCGCGACGATGCGATCGCATCGGGAGCGCGGGCGCTGTTCGGCGAGAAATACGGCGACGAAGTGCGCGTGGTCGCGATGGGCGAGAGTGGCGGCAACACGATGGGCTGGTCGGTCGAACTCTGCGGCGGCACTCATGTGGGCCGCACCGGCGATATCGGACTCATTTCCGTGGTGAACGAGGCCGGCGTCGCCTCCGGCGTGCGCCGCATCGAAGCGCTGACCGGACATACGGCGCGGGCGAACGCCAACAATTTTGCGCGATTGGCCAAAGCCGTCGCCTCCGAATTGCGCGTGCCGGTCGATGAGGTGCCGGACCGCGTCGGCGCGCTGCTTGAGGAGCGCAAGCGCCTCGAACGCGAACTGTCGGATGCGAAGAAGAAGCTCGCTATGGGCGGCGGCAGCGCGGCGGGCGAGGGCGCCGATGGTGTGCGGACAGTGGGCGACGTGAAGCTGATGGCGCGCGCCGTCGAAGGCATTGAACTGAAGGATCTGCGCAGTCTTGCCGACGAGGGCAAAAAGAAAGTCGGCTCCGGCGTGGTCGCCATCGTGGGCGTCACCGGGGACGGCAAGGCGGGCATCGTCGTCGGCGTCACCAACGATCTCGTCGCCCGCTTCAACGCTGTCGATCTCGTCCGCAAGGGCGCCGAGGCGCTGGGCGGCAAGGGCGGCGGTGGGCGGCCCGATATGGCCCAGGCCGGCGGTCCCGACGGCTCGAAGGCCGATGCGGCGCTGAAGGCGGTCGAGGCCGCGCTCGCCGGCTGATCGGCAAGTTCTTCCGCTTCATTGGAGCTGATCTTTTCCGAAAACCGGTATCCACCCTCGGATCAAGTCCGAGGGCGGGCTTTTTCGGGATCATGCTCTAAATCTCGACGATCATTCCATCTTCGGCGGTCTCGTAAGCAAGCTCGCCGCGGCGCGCCAGCATGTCGGTGCTCATGTGCGTGAGGATGAGCCGTTTGGGCCGGATCTGGCCCAGGCGGCGCTCGAGCGCGGTGAGCACCATGTGGCCCTTCACCGGCCGGTCGCGCATGTAAGCCTCACAGATGAAAAGGTCGGCCCCACGCCCGATCTGGATGAGCGCATCGGTCCATTCCGTATCGCCGGAAAAGCCGATGATTTTGCCGTCCGCCTCAAAGCGAAAGCCCAGGCAGGGCCCGGCGCGGTCGTCATGCACGACGTGAAAAGGCGTCACCTGGATGGCGCCGATGGCATTGCGGCGGCCGAGATCGAGCTCGTGCAGCGTCAGCGGAAAACGCAGTTCCAACGCTTTCGTGCCCGGGAAGGCCGCCTCCATGAGCTCGAAATAGCGCGCTTTGAGCCCCGGCGGCCCCACAAGCGTAAGCGGACGCTCACGCTTGAGCACGTGGGTTGCCTCGAGAATGAAGAACGGCAGGCCGCCGATATGGTCGGCGTGGAAATGCGAGATGAAGATGATGTCGATGGCGTTGCGGTTGATCGCCAGCTTGTTGAGCGAGACGAGCGATGTGGCGCCGCAATCGATCAGCGCATTGATGTTCCGGCCAACCCAGTGAAAACACGTGTTGAACCGCCCGCCGGAGCCGAATGCATCGCCGCAGCCGGCGAATTGCAGGTGCATGCGTTATTATCCTCCCGCTGCGGGTATCCGGGTCGGAAAAATTCGGCCAAGTAACTGTCTTACAATTATTTTTTTACCTTTGCGCCGTTCCTTCCGCAAATGTAAAATGAACTCGATTTTGCCGTGCTCGCGCGTGTCGGCCGAGCACTTGGCGTTGCGCCATGATCGCACCACAAAATGGCGCATGCTTTGGCCGGGTCCGGTAGGATCACGCGGGACAAGAGGGGGACGGTTGGGTGCAGCATCAGTTGAATCGTTCCGGCGCATTCACAGCGCTGATGCTGGCCATCGCGCTGTCAGGCTGCGCCAACGTCAACACGTTTGACCAAAATGAGCGTTGGTTTGCGCGGCCGTTCGATTGGTCCGGCCAAGCGGGCGGCTATACCTTTTCCGAGCTGCAGGAGACGCAGAATCGGCAAAAGCCGGCGAGCGCGGGCGATCTCGTGGACGCCAATGGCGCCTGTCCGCCGGCGCCGAGCGCACCCGCACCGGCGCCGGTTCAGACCGCTGCAGCGCAGGGACCGGGCGTCATGCCGGTCGCGCCCACGACCGATTCTCTCCTCGGTCAGGGCGTGGCTCTCGGCATGACCGAATGCGAAGTGGTCTATCGCGCGGGTGCGCCTTCCTCAGTGCAGATTGGTGGCGGTGCGAACGGCGCGCGCACCGCAGTCATCACATTCAACAGCGGCCCGCGCGCGGGCATCTACCGTTTTGAAGGCGGCCGCCTCATGGACATGGACGGCATCCAAACAACCGAAAACGCGCCGCCGCCGGTGAAGAAAAAGAGAGTGGCCAAGAAGAGACCAGCGCCGGCCCAGTCCGAGCAGGTCACCACGGAATAACGGATCCGACGCCCGGCGATACGTAGCCGTTCACCGCCATTTGCAAAACTGTCGTAAGTGAGGTGCTACCGCAACGGGTGCGGCCGTCCATCGCGTTTCGGCACGGGCGATCCGCTTGTCGGTTCCCTGAGCGGGCGCTATAAGCCCGCACGGTTTGATACTGCGTCGCAATTCCACGTCGCAATTCCACAAAGGAAGATTTGATGGCGATCGAGCGGACATTTTCAATCATCAAGCCCGATGCCACGGCGCGCAATCTCACCGGCGCCGTCAATGCGCTGATCGAAAAGGCGGGCCTGCGCATCGTCGCGCAGAAGCGCTTGCGCATGACCCGCGAGCAGGCTGAAACGTTTTATGCGATCCACCGGCAGCGGCCGTTCTTTCAAGAGCTTGTGGAAACAATGACCTCGGGGCCTGTTGTCGTGCAGGTGCTAGAGGGCGAGAATGCCATTGCGGCTTATCGCGATCTCATGGGCGCGACCGATCCTGCCAAGGCCGCGGCGGGAACCATCCGCAAGTCTTACGCCAAGTCGATCGGCGAGAACTCCGTGCACGGCTCCGATGCGGCCGCTACGGCGGCGACCGAAATCGCACAATTCTTCTGCGGCAACGAAATCGTCGGCTGACGATCTGTTGCGGCGTCGGTCGGGTTTGCGCGGGCAAGTCCCTGAGCGCATAAAGTCCCCGAGCGCATAAAGCGCAGGCGGCTTAAATGCTGCAAACGAACGTCAACGATCTCGCGCAGGCGCCGTTCTGGAGCGCGGTACTGGAGATCGTCTTCATCAATCTTCTGCTCTCCGGCGACAATGCCGTGGTCATTGCGATGGCTTGCCGGGCATTGCCGCGGCGGCAACGGATTTGGGGGCTGGTGATCGGTGCGGCCGTCGCCGTTGTTCTCCTTGTCGTCTTTGCCGGAATCATATCGCGCCTGCTGCAATTTCCTTATCTGAAAATCGCCGGAGGGCTTGCGCTCTTTTACATCGCCGTCAAGCTGCTCGTGCCCGAGAGCACCGGCAGGGACGAGGTCGAGGCATCAGCGCGGTTATGGCACGCCGTGCGCATCGTCGTCGTCGCCGACATCGTGATGAGCTTCGACAACATCCTCGCCGTCGCGCAGATCGCCAACGGCAATCTTATATTGCTCGCGATCGGTCTGATGGTCTCGATCCCCATAATCGTTGCCGGCGCGGCGCTTGTGGTCGCGCTGCTTGAGCGATTGCCGATACTGATCTGGGCCGGCGCGGCGCTGCTCGGCTGGGTCGCGGGGCAGACGATGGTCAGCGATAGTGTGATCGCTGCATTCGTCCGTCGCGCCGTTCCTGATCGTTTTGCGGACGGCATGGAACTGGCAGCCGGCTGCGCCGGTGCGGTGCTGGTTGTTGCTGTGGGCGGCTTTTGGCGGCATCGGCGGTCGTTCAAGGCGTGACCTGACGCGCGTTTCGCGGCGGCTGAGTCCATCGTGAAAAATTGGATTCATTATTGCTCGTGTTTTCCTACGTTGTTTTACGGATGTTTGTTGGCTTCCGCGTTCCAGCATCAACGCTGCGGCGTAATGCAGCCATGCTTGCGCCGTATTCATCGGGTTTCTTTTACCAACAATCGGATTTTGGCCATCCGGCCGGTGCTGTCTTGCCGACAACGATCGCTTCGGACTTTCCCCAGAATCTGTGTTGTGGCGCAGGTCGTGGCGACCGCTGAGGTGCTACGGGGGCGTCTTCGCTGACAATATGGACTGATTTAGGAGACGAGACGATGCAGAAGGGCACCGTCAAGTGGTTCAATCCAACGAAAGGCTACGGGTTCATCAAGCCGTCGACCGGCGATAAGGATGTGTTCGTGCACATTTCGGCCGTCGAGCGCGCCGGTTTGCGTACCCTCAACGAGGGCCAGATGGTCGAGTACGAACTGGTCACGAACCGCGGGCGAACCTCGGCGGAAAATCTGAAAGTCGCGTAAGTCGACAACGATCGTGCTGGTAGCCCCCGGACTCGCATCTGGGGGTTTTGTTTTTGCACTCGCGCGGGATAACGATTCAAAGAGAACCCATCCCGCTCTGGAGCATGATCCCGAAAAGTGTGGAGTGGTTTTCCGAAAAGACCATGCACAAACAAAGAGCTAAAGCGCGATGGATGGTTCACCCTCAAATCATCGCGCTTTAGTGTCCTTCGATTCCGAAATTTGCAAACGAGCAGGACACGAGTGGTGTTGTCAGCGTGAGGGTTCCTTGCCGCTGGCGGCAGCGAATGTTGTCCGTCCTTCCGCCACCAGGCGCAATGCGTGCGGATAAAGGCGATGTTCGACCTCAAGCACCCGCTGCGCGAGGCTGTCTTCGGTATCTCCTTCGCGCACCGGCACGGCACCCTGCGCCACGATCGGTCCGGAATCCATTTCCGGCACGACGAAGTGAACGGTTGCGCCATGCTGCTTGACCCCGGCCTCAAGCGCGCGGCGATGGGTGTCGAGCCCTTTGAAGTGCGGCAGCAGCGCCGGATGAATATTGAGCATGCGGCCGGTCCAGCGCTCGACGAAGGCTGGCGTCAGTAGCCGCATGAAGCCGGCAAGGCATACGATATCGATCTGGTGTGCTTGCAGTTGCGCATCGAGCGCGCGATCGAACGCGGCGCGGTCTTCGCCGAAGAGCCGATGATCGACGATGGCGGTTGCGATCCCCGCTTTGCGCGCGTGATCGAGCCCGGCCGCGTCCGCACGGTTGGAAAGAACGAGCACGATTTCGGCGGGATAGTCTTTCGCCTTTGCCGCCTCGACAAGCGCCGCCATGTTCGAGCCGCGGCCGGAAATAAGAATAGCGACGCGCTTCTTGGACATGCGAGTTTCGACGGCCCGCTTCTCGGCCATCCTTTCACCAGACGAGGTCTAGCCGCCCGCGGAAGTGGACGCGGGGCTCGCCGGTGTCTTTGACGACTTTGCCAAGCCGCACCACGGTCTCGCCGTTTGCCGCAAATTGTTTGATGGCTGGCTCGGCTGCAGCAGGATCAAGCACGGCGATCATGCCAATACCGCAATTGAAGGTCCGCAGCATTTCGGCTTCGGCGACCTTTCCGGCGGTGGCCAGCCATTTGAACACCGGCGGCACCGGAACATGATCGAGATCCAAATCCACCGATAATCCGTCGGGCAAGACGCGGGGAATGTTGTCGACAAAGCCTCCGCCAGTGATGTGGGCGAGCGCCTTGACCGCCTTCGTCGTGCGCAGCGCCGCGAGGCACGATTGCACATAAAGCCTCGTCGGCGTCAGCAGCGCTTCGCCCAGGCTGCATGACGGCGCAAATGGCGCCGGAATATTCCACGCAAGCCCGCCCGCCTCGACGATGCGGCGCACGAGCGAGAAGCCGTTTGAATGGACGCCCGATGAGGCGAGCCCGACCACGATGTCGTCGGTTGCGATATCCGCTCGCGGCAGCAGATCGGCGCGTCCAACGGCGCCGACGGCGAAACCGGCGAGGTCGTAGTCGCCCGCCTGGTAGAGGCCCGGCATTTCCGCGGTCTCGCCGCCAATGAGCGCGCAACGCACATGGCGGCAAGCCGCCGCGACCCCCGAGACGACCGCGGCGCCGACCGCCGGATCGAGTTTGCCGCAGGCAAAGTAATCGAGGAAGAACAAGGGCTCGGCCCCCTGCACGACGAGGTCGTTGACCGACATGGCGACAAGGTCGATGCCGATCGTATCATGGCGGCCGGTCTCGATGGCGATCTTGACCTTGGTGCCGACGCCGTCGGTCGCCGCCAC
>JASHVN010000085.1 GCA_030044555.1 Xanthobacteraceae bacterium
CGGTCTGGCCTCGCTCCAACGATAGGCAGACGCGGTCAAGGAGCAGTCTCCGTCCCGCAAGCACTGAAAGCGATTCGGCTTCGAGAAGTGGGCTCATCCGGAAAGCAAAGCGCGCTGTTTCAGCAGCAAGAAAAGGAAGAAAGGCGCGCCGAAGACCGCCGTAACGATGCCGATTGGCAGCTCCGCCGGCGCCGCCAAAGTTCGCGCCAGCGTATCTGCGGCGAGCAGGATGATCGCGCCGCAGCAGGCTGACGCCGGTAACAGCAAACGATGGCCGGGCCCGATGACAAGTCGCAACAAGTGCGGAACGATAATACCGACAAAACCGATGATCCCTGAAACGGACACAGCTGCGCCAGCCGCGGCCGCGACCAACACGATCAAAAAGCGTTTGAGCCGTTCCACGGCGACGCCCATGTAAAATGCCTCGGCTTCGCCAAGGGACAGCAGATCGAGTGCGCGGCTCACGAAGAATGAAGAGGCCAGGAATAGAACCACAAACGGCGTGATCGCCGCTATTTTCAGCCAAGTCGCCCCGGCAAGCGAACCCAGCAGCCAAAACGTTATGTCGCGCAGCTGCTGGTCGTTGGCGAGAAAGACCAGAAGCCCGGTGCCGGAGCTCGCGAGCGCACCGAGAGCCAGCCCGGCCAAGAGCATCACCGCGATTGAGGTTCGGCCCTGCCAGGTTGCAATCCGATAGAGCATCGCGGTCATCGTCAGCGCTCCAACGAACGCCGCTGCCGGCAGCAGGAACGGCGAGTTCATTACGGAGCGCGGCAGCTCCCGATCGCCGCCAACGATAACCGCCGCCGCGGCCAAACCGGCGCCGGCGGAAACACCGACAAGCCCGGGATCGGCGAGCGGGTTGCGAAAGAGACCCTGCATGACGGTGCCGGCGGCCGCCAAAAGAGCTCCGACCATGCTTGACATTATGACTCGCGGCAGCCGTATCGATAGCAGGATCAATTGATCGCGCGCGGCTGGAGCCCCACCTGCCCCAACCGAAAAGAGTGCGGTCGCAATGCGATCAACTGGGATCGTTACCGGGCCGATTGACATCGACACGATGCCGACGACAGTGAGCATGACGACCAGGAAGAACATCACCGCGAATGGAGAGCTGACCCGGCGCCGGGGCGAATGGCCTTTGTTCGCTTCGGGGGAAGTATTTGCGTACGTCATCGGTCGCACGCAGCGCGGTTGTTCTCGGACGGCAAATCTCCGAACTTCAGCCGCGGATAAAAGCGTAGCGCAAGATCGCGCGCGGCCTGCGCGGTGCGCGGTCCAAATCCGAGCAGGTAAAGTCCATCCATCGCAATCAGGGTTTTGTTCTTCGCCGCAGGGGTCATCGCCAGCGCAGGCTGCGAAAATACCGTGTCGGCGGAGAGCGCGTGCTCGCCGCTTTGCATCGCCAGAATGGCGTCCGGCTTGGCGGCAACGATGGATTCATCGCTGACCATCTTGTAGCCGTCGAACTCATCGAATGTGTTGCGTGCCCCCGCCATGGCGATGATGCCATCAGCGGCGGTCGCTCGGCCGGCAACCAGCGGACGGCCGTTGGCGAGCGACAGAAGAAACGCCACTTTAATGCGTTGATGGATTTGGCCGCGCATTGTGTCGAGTGCGGCAAGATCGCGGCGCACGGCCGCAGCAAGACATGCGCCCCGGCGAGCTGCGCCGACATCGCGGGCAATCAAGTCGATCTTGTCGATGATGCCGTCGCCGGAAAAGCGGTCCGGCACGCTGATGAACGGCACACTCGCCTGTTTGAGGACCTCAAGCGTCGCCGGCGGGCCAGAGCCTTCGATCGCCAGGATCAGCGTGGGCGACAACGCCAGCACGCCTTCGGCCGAGAGCTGACGCATGTAACCCACGTTTGGCTTGTCCTTCAGCGCACTCGGCGGATAGAGGCTGGTCGTGTCAACTGCGACGATTTTTTGTTGCAAGCCAAGCGCGTACAGGATTTCGGTTATCGACCCGCCAATTGAGACGATACGGCTGGAGTCATACACGGCGGCGATTGCACTCGGCGCAGCTGCTGGAACGGCGAGCAGGATAAAGAAGGCCCACAAAACAAACTGGACGCGCATCCACCTGAACGACGTATCGAGCATGGCTGACCTATTTCGTGAGAATGAGCTTGTTCTGCGCTGTCAGCCGCAGACGATACGCATCGCGACCGTGAACAATGATGATGTCGCGCGTGCCGACGAACAGATCTCGGCTCTCGACGCGATTGTCGACGATGGTCAAGTGACGCCGAATACCTTCGGCTCTTCCATCGCTCGGCTCGTCTCCTTCTTTCTTGTCTTCGTCGGCGGATGCGTTCATCTCAGGCCACCCTGTAATTCCATCGCGTATTTAGATGTAATACTTCCTACATTGTAATCATTTTAATCTTTATACTGCTTTCGGATACTACTTTTGAGGAGATCTAAGCTTAAGTGGCTCAGTATTGACACGCTTATTACACGAAGTTACCGATATCAATACCGCCCGGCCATCCAGCATGTGTGGGATGTCCAAAGGGCAGGCCAAGCCAGCAAGCCTCCGCGTCACGCGCGGTAGCCCGCCAGCCCCGGCCGAACAGGGGACGCGGATCAATCATGGCTTGGGGCAGGCGGAGCGCTTGCGCGCTCTTCACAAGTACTTCATTCGGCGCGCTCGTCGTGGGAATCATCAATTCGTCGGCTCCTGCGCAAACGGCGCCGCAAGCCCAACAGCAACCACTACCGCCGGTGCGGGTCGAAGCGCCTCCGGCGCGCAAACGTCCTGCAGCGGTTAGACGCTCGGCCGGTCCGCGCGTGGCGCAGCATCGCGCCGCGCCCAAGAGGCCGGCACCCGCGAAGCCGCCGTCGAACGATATGATGACGAGTGCTGCGACGATGACTCAAGAGCCGGTTATCGACACGCTCGCTGCCGTCAGCGCTGTGCGGCTGGCCCAAATCGCACAAGCGCAGCCGACCCGGTTATCAGATATCCTTACCGGTATCCCGAGCGTGTGGTCCCCCGAACGCGGCGACGATCCCAGTTCGGCGATCAATATTCGCGGCATGCAGGATTTCGGGCGCGTCGACGTTCTTGTTGACGGCGTTCCGCAGGATTTTGAGCGCTCCGGCCATTTCGCCGACGGCACGTTCTATGTCGACCCGGAGCTTTTGTCTGGCGTCGACATCGTGAAGGGGCCGGTCGCCAACATTTACGGTTCCGGCGCAATCGGCGGCGTCGCGGCGTTCAGTACCAAAGACGTGAACGACATCCTGCTTCCGGGCGAGATCGCCGGCGCCGAGGTCCACGGCATGTACGGCACCAATGGCAACGATTGGCTCAGCTCGGTTTTTGTCGCCGGGCGCGGGCCCAACGCCGATATTCTTGCCGGCGGCGTGTATCGCGACAACGGCAATTACCAGGATGGGGATGGCGCCGTCGTGCCGAATACCGGCTCCGAAACCGAATCCGGCATCGTCAAGCTCACCGCACGTCCTGGCGACGACCAGCAGATCAAAGTCGAGGCCATTACCTACAATACCGACTACAATTTTGGCGACACGACCGGCGAAGAGGGAGTCTACGCCACCAATATCAAGAACCAGACCGTCAACGGGCAATATTCGTGGAAGCCGGCAGGCGTGCCACTCATCGACTTCCAGAGCAATGCCTATTGGAATCAGACCTTGGCGCGGCAGACGGTCACAGTGCCCTATGTGGCCGATGGCATCGACTTTACAGGACCCTCCGGCACTGCCAGCAGCTTCATGGTCAACAGCGCCGGCTTCAATATTCACAACACGTCCCGTTTCGACACCGGAGCGCTGCGGCACACCGTGACCTATGGCGGCGACTTCAACAACGACACTGCTGATGTCGCGGACGGCAACGATCCGGGCGCGCCTCTGACGCCTGGCGGGCAACGCGAGACGTACGGCAGTTTCGTGCAATGGCAGGTCAATTACTCAAATTGGTTCGAGATGATCAATGCCCTGCGCTATGACGCTTTCAATCTCGACGGCGAAGGCGTCTCGCATTCCGGCGATCGACTCTCGCCCAAGACGACGATCGGCATAACACCGATACAGGGGCTTACCCCCTATTTCACGTATGCGGAGGGATACCGCGCTCCTTCGGTGACGGAATCGTTTATCGCGGGATATCATCCAGGCGATATCTTTTATTTCATGCCAAACCCCGACCTCAGTCCGGAGATCGGCAAGACGACGGAAGCCGGACTCAATATCAAGTACGACAATGTGCTTGCTGCCGGCGACAAGTTCCGCGCCAAGATCAACGTCTTCAGGAACAACATCACCGACTATATCGATTTGACCAATGTCTTTACCGATTTTACCGGCACGCTGACACCGCCGCCGCAATGTCAGATTTCCGGGTTTGGCGCCTATTACGACTGCTATCAATACATCAACGTGCCGCAAGCCCGCATTCAAGGCGCCGAATTGGAGGCCAATTACGACGCCGGCTCATGGTTCGCCGGCGTTTCCGGCCAACATCTCCGGGGCGAGAACCTGACCGATGGTTCGCCGCTCGCCACCATTCCGCCGGATCAGATGAGCTTCCTGCTTGGCGCGCGTTTCCTCGACCGGAAAGTGACGGCGGCCGTTCGCTGGACCGCCGTCGCGGCCAAGACGTTGGACCAGATTCCGCTGGAGGAGGGCGACACAGGGTTGGTGCCGATCTTCGATCCGACGCCGAGCTACAATCTGGTCAACCTCTATCTCAGCTATCAACCGAATCCGGATGTTGTCGCCGCATTTTCCGTCGAGAATCTGTTGAATGTCGACTACACCAAATACATGTGCTGCAGCACGGCCGACGGGTATGTCGTCCCAAGCCCAGGCATCACGTTCAAGGCGTCCTTGACGCTTCGCTATGGTGTAAAAGACGATAGTGCCAAGGCGAAGGGCAACAACAGCTGAGACGTACGGAAACTCTGGCAAATGGAGCAAACGATGTTCATCGCAATGAATAGGTTTCGCGTGAAGCGGGGATGCGAAGATGCTTTCGAGAAAGTTTGGCTCGGGCGCGATTCCTATCTCGATCGGGTACCAGGCTTCGTCGAATTCCATCTGCTGAAGGGGCCTGAGGCGGAAGATCACACGCTCTACTCGTCCCATACAACTTGGCAGAGCAAAGCGGCTTTCGAGGCGTGGACCAAATCGGATGAATTTCGCGCCGCCCACGCGCGCGCCGGTAACGACGCAACCGGCCCGTTATACCTGGAACATCCAAAGTTCGAGGGCTTCGAAGTGCGCCAGACTCTAATCCGAAAGTCGGCTGTGGCCTGAGCACGTTCGTCGTGCCTCGCACCGGGGCATGACGGCGCCAAGTACAGCACAAGCGTTTTCATCAACGGGTTGCCGGAGGCGTCTCCTCGCGCAACCACCGGCAACGACCGATGCCGCGGTCAAAGCCGCAGTCCCCGTGCAGGTAGAATTTCAGCTTCCGGCCGCCACAGCCGCTAACCTTAGCAGTTTGCTATAGCCGCTGTATGCGCCGCCATCCGGCCGGGTGATAAGCGCCGGCTTCCCCAAGACTGTCCGGGGCGTCTACCAGACTCTTTTGCTAGGTTATTACGTGCGATCCGCTCGCGAAGCCATCTGCCTGCCGCTCTTTTTTTATAATTCCAATCTGAAAATTGGAATGATTCCATAGATTATTGTTTTTGTTGACTCGCATCTGTCATGCGCCTAATCGCGTCCGCAGCGGGAGATACCTCGATGCTCGAAAATCAAAATGTTGATGCCAACGAAATAGCTCGGTCATCGCCGTCTTACGATTCAAATCTTTCCGGGCAATACGTTTTCGATTTACTGGCGCGTCGCCGTTCGGCTTCGCCTCTTCGCCTTGGCGAACCGGGACCCGGTCCCGATGAGATTCGAAAGCTGCTCACGGTCGCCACACGTGTGCCCGATCATGGCATGCTTGAGCCCTGGCGTATCATTCTCGTTCAAGGGTCGGCTCGGGAAAAGCTTTCTGCCAGACTATCGGCGGCGTTGCTGAAAACGAATCCACATCAGGAGGCAGCCAGTTCGGATCTCGCACTTCGCAAGATCAAGACACTGCTTGCGGCGCCGCTCGTCGTGATCGTCGTAAGCAGCGTACATCCATCCGTGCGCATCCTTGAATGGGAGCAAGTTCTTTCCGCCGGTGCTGTCTGCATGAACCTGATCATAGCCGCGTCCGCGCTTGGTTATGGATCGACGTGGCTCACTGGATGGACGGCTTATGATCCGGCAGCTTTGCGGACGCTCGGCGTCCGGACGGACGAAAAGGTTGCGGGCATCATTCCGATCGGCACGGCAAGCGAAGCCCAGCAGGAGCGGGCGCGACCCTCTCTGCAGAAACGGGTCACCATGTGGAGTGCAACATGAAAAAGGTCTCGCCCTTTCCGCACGCTACATCTATCGACAAGCTGGCGCGGCTCGACCTGAGCGAGCGTCTCTTCCTTTGGGGTTTTCGGGGGATGGCACAGCACCGTAACTGTGGCTGCCCAATCTTTGCCGCGACAAGGCACGTTTACGGCCGGTTCCGGATCGAGGATGCCGTTGGGCCGCTTGGCACCTTAATCGAGGTTTTCGCTGGTAACGCCCACACGGCTGTTGAGATTCATAGTCCGAACTGTCCTTGCTTGTCTGAGAGCGAAATACTCCTGTTGCGGGCGGTGGCGGCGGCGCAATCAGCGGACTTGAACATGGCGCGCCGCGGATTTGAGCGGTGGTTGCAGGGATTGGCTGCGGACTGGGCACTGGGGCCGGCGTGCGAAATTGCAGGGATATTTCGGGCGGCCGGTATGAGGTTTGAGCTACGCGATATCGCAGCGATCTCGACTTTCGAGAGTGCCGTGGCGCGAAATCCGACGGTCGGGTCCCGGGCACTGCACTGAAATCGAGGGGCTTAAACGTTATCGACTAATAGCAGTCACAGTCACGGGCTTCTGTTTGGTTCAAGACGGCTCGCTTCGTATTGCCAGATGCGGCAACGGTTCGAAGGCTTTCCGCGTTCGAGAATCCGGATTTGCCTAGAACGAGACTTGGTCGATCGTGCGCACGGCAAAAACGCCGATGTGGGGGGCCAACCGTGCATCTGTGCGAATGCATCCACGGATCGCCGAAAATGATCAGGCGCCAACTGATGGGGTGGATGGCCCCCTGACGGCATCGAAATGCCAAGATGGTGGTCGTCGAAGATCACCAGCAAGGGGAGCCATCCATGGGCGAGATTACAACAGTTGGTTTGGACCTGGCCAAGAAAGCTTTCCAGATCCATGGGGTGGATGAGAGGGGCACTGAGGTCGTTATCAAACGACTACAACGTAGTCAGGTCATTGGGATCTTTGCCAGCTTACGACCGTGTCTGATCGGCATGAAAGCCCGCGGACTGCGCATCACTGGGCCCGCGAGTTGACCAAGCTGGGTCATGGGGTACGCCTAATGCCACCGCAATACGTGAAGGCCTACGTTAAGCGCAATAAGAACGATGCAGCCGATGCCGCTGCGATCTGCGAGGCAGTCAAGCGTCCATCGATGCGGTTCGTGCCAGTGAAGACAATTGAGCAACAGTCGGCTTTGCTGATGCATCGTACCCGCGATCTGCTGATCCGCCAGCGCACGATGCTGGTCAACGCATTGCATGGACATATGGCTGAGTTCGGTCTTATGGAGGCGCAGGGTCTGCACAAAGTGGCAGGCCTGATTGCAAGCGACCTCTGCCCTTCACGCAAAAAGCTCTTACACGACGGGGGCCATCCACACATGTGGCGGTCCAGATAATGCGCGGGTCGGCAACCTTGAACAGCTTGGTTATGTCTCCCGGGAAACGGGGCCGCAGGTTACCTTTCTGAAAGCCGAGCCCCGCGCTGCCCGACGGGAAGTGGTGCCCGTCACCCGGTTGTGTAAATTCTAATTGGGGCAGTCGAAAAGTCAAAATTAAGACAGCACCTGAATGAAGGAGGCGATCACCGAACAAACTCAGGCGCGCGTCGGCTCTCTGGATTTGATGCTGAGCCGGGTTCCTGACGCTCCCATATTTCATCTTTTCAGCTGTATAGCGAAGCTAGCTACCCTCGCCGACGTTGCCGCAAAGACACAAGCGCTGAAAACATGTCCGAGCGCCGGTTGCCGCCACAGAAGGCTGACCTCATCTGGACCAAAAAGTGGACGGCAGGGCTACGATCCGAAGACTTTGAGTCGAATGAATCGGATGTGATTCCTTATCAGGAGCTTGATTCTTCTGGGGAGCGCTCGATATGGAAACCTGAACACCGCCATGGCGCGGATCGGAGCGGCCTTCGTTGCCCGAATGATCTGAGTGATGCCGAATGGCTGATTGTCAAGCCGATGATGCCGCCAGCCAAACGCTGCGGACGGCGGCGTTCGGTGAACGTACGCGAGGTGCTCTAGACGGGATTTTTACGTCCTGTGGACCGGTTGCTAATGGAATGCCTCGCCTTCCCGCCGCGCGAGTGCACTTAACGCAAGCGATGTTCGCCGGGTACGTAAATCTAAGAC
>JASHVN010000616.1 GCA_030044555.1 Xanthobacteraceae bacterium
GGTAGTAACCTCCGCATGGTTCTCTCCCGGTAAGAACCTCTCCATTCCGGGTAGCTTCCTGCGATAGCGGTCACGATTGCGAGGGTCTGTCACGTTCTCGAACGAAATCGGCGCGGCTCGAAATATGCAGCCGCTTTTGGTGAAATTTTTTTTGGGTCTAAAACGTCCAACACTACGTCCAACATTTCGACCAACACCGTGTAAATGCCTATTGTAAGCTGCTTGATTTCCTTGCAGAATTTTCAGGATTGAGGCGCATCCCCTCCGCCATTGACGCGCTCCGAGCGCGCCACCCAATGAATTGAAAAGTTTGCAATTTCAGTTACGCCGCAGAACGAGCCCCGGCATAAATCTCGTTTCAGTCTGAGGTTTATGCTGGGGAAATTTTCCGGCGGTCGCGGGCGGACCTACTCCTAGACTATCAATACTAAGCAGCTCTACTCGGAAAACGCCGACCGATATGATCGCAATTGGTGCTCAGCGCTGGTTTGGCATAGCCGCGCCAGCGCCCGTTCGTCATTGACCTGCGGGCGCGCCTCGCGATCCGGCGCAAGCCTCTATAACAATTGCCCCGGATTCTTCCGGTAGCGATTCACGATCGCGTCCGCGGTCATGTAGGCAAGCGCCTCGATCGTGAGCGTCGGATTGAATCCGGCACCCATGGTCGGATAGGTGGAACTGCCGACCAGGAACAGGTTGTGGTGATCCCAGGTCTGGCCGTACTTGTTGACGACTGAATCCTTCGGATCGCTGCCCATGCGGGTGCCGCCTTCATGGTGCGCGCCGGGTGCGCCCGCCGGACTGACCGGCGCCGGCCAAACCTCGACACCGCCCATCGCCTGTCCAATTTCGACCAGCTTCTTTTGGACGAAGTCGACGCGCGCGCGCTCATTGGGCCGCCGCCAGTCGTAGGTGACCCGCGGCGCCGGAAGACCCCATGCGTCGCGCACATCGGGATCGAGATCGATGGTCTGGTCAGCGTAAGGCAGGTTCTCTGTCTGCGCCACCATGGCGCCATGCCGCGCGTACGCCCTGGCGATGAAATCGCGATAGGCCGCGCCCCATCGCGGCGTACCAGGAGGCGGCGCTATCGTCGTGGCGCTGATCGGACCGCCTTCGAGGTTCGGTGTTCCGATCGACAGTTGCGCGCCGCGGATAAAGCCAAGGCCGCTGTGATCAAAATTGTCGGCGTTGTAGTCGTCGACGGTGTGCTTCTGGGCGCTCGGCCCCATGAAGTTGTTGACGTACCGATCATCGAACGTGACGAACACGCCCGCCATCATGTGCGCCATGATGTGTTTGCCCAAATGGCCACTCGAATTGGCGAGGCCGTTGGGGAATTTCGCCGTCCGCGACAGCAGCATCAGGCGCGTGTTGTCGTAGATGAAGGGGCTGACGATGACGAGGTCGGCTTCGATCGTGTTGTCGGAACGGTCGGGGCCGTAATACGATACGCCCGTCACCTTGCCGGAATCATCTGAATTGACACGGTAGCACATGGCGCCGGTGATGAGCTTGAAGTTGCCGGTCGCATCCGCCTCGGGCAGTTTGGTGACGAGGATCGAGGACTTCGCCGCGACGTGGCAGCCGAAGGCTTGGCAGAAGCCGCAATAAGTGCAGCCCGGCCGGTCGTGATACGGCTGCGATATGATTGCGCGCGGCGACGGAAACGGGTGCAGACCGAGCTTCTTCGCCCCCGCTTCGTATAGAAGTCCCGATTCATCGACAATGAGCGGCGGCAGAGGGTATTCGCGTTTGCGCGGAGCCTCGAAAATATTGCCGCCCTCGATCTTTTTGCCTTCCAGGTTGCCAGCCTTGCCCGATACGCCCAGCTCGTATTCCGCCTTGTCGTAAAACGGCTCAAGCTCGGCATAGCTCAGCGGCCAGTCCACGAGCGAGGAATCCGCCGGGATCGCTGACGCGCCGTAGCGCTCGATCGTCTTGGTGCGCACCCGGAAATCGTCCTCGTGCATGCGCCACGACAGTGAGCCGTAGTGCACCGTGCCGCCGCCCGCCTCATTGCCGTAATCAAGCTCTTGCAGCGGGTGGGCGCGCGCATTCACATTCGGCCGCCATGTGACGGGACTGCGCTTGATATTTGGCCGCAGATCCTGGCGCGCGAAGAAGCGCAGCTCGTCGTGTGCCATGAAATCTTCGGTCTTAAGACGCGGGCCTCGTTCAAGGCCGACGACCTTCATGCCGGCTTTGCTGAGCTCGGCCGCGAGAATGCCTCCGGCGGCGCCGACACCGACGATCACGACATCCGTTTTCTCTGTTGACATGACTCAACCTTTCTTGCTTGCGCTCGCGATTTCGGACTGCAGGCCGACAATGGGCGCGCGGGTGAACGCGTCCGTGCTCTGCATGTCTGCGCGCGTGAAGCCCGGTTGTGCGCCGGGAAATCCGACGAGGCGCCACCCGGCGAAGTCCTGGTTGCCGCCATAGACCGGGTCGGCGAACATGCCTTCCATCGTGTGCTTGCGGAGTGTGTCGAAGAAGGCCTGCGCGGTCGGCCAGACGAATTCAGGTGCCTTGCCGTGTTCGAGCGCAGCGATGCACTCGTCCTGCTGCGCCTGAGCGAGTTGGCGAAACGGCTTGGCGTAGGTCTTAGCGCAGTGCGCGTCGAGCTGGGCGAGACCGGTCCTGTAGAAATATTGCTGGTCTTCGTAAGCGCCGGAAAGCGCAAGATCGATGTAGTTGAGCACATTGGCGTCGGTGGCCCCCGGCTTGCCCGGGGCGCCGGGCATCAGCCGTTCGGCGAACGCCGCGACCGTGTGCGCATCATCGTCGTTGAAGAACGCGCCGGAGCCGCCATTCGTTGCGCTCATCTCGGTTATGGCTGCGTGGTCCGCGGCCGGCGCATCCATCGCCGTTTCGCGTTCGCCGCTTTTGGCGAACGCCTCCGGCACCAGCGCCGCGCCTGCGGCCGCAGCCGCTCCGGCACCAATCGCGCCACCGACGACGAAGGCACGACGCGTCGCGTTATGTTTTCTGCTCATGAGGATCCTCCCTTGCTCCGCCCGTCAGCGATTGCGCGCCTGCGCCAAACGGTAGCGGATCATGTAACCGAGCTCGCCCGTTCGATCCGGAACTTGCGGATGAGCTGGCTCGTACCGTCAAGACTCGTTCCGCAAAAAGGGCGCCAGTAAGGCTACCGGGCGACGCGCCTCATAGTCTCCCATTGGCGGCGACTCAAAAAGCGCAGTGCAGTTGATGGTCGGATCATTTAATGCGCTCGCCGCCAATCCGAAACGATCGCATGGGCGGGCGTTGCAGAAGTCCAGGCTGGCCCCGATGCAGGGCGCCGTCGTGGTCGGCGAACCGTCAAAGTTTACCAATGGAGGGATTTTTGCTGCAGCGCACTTTAGTCGTCGACGGCACACATGCGAAGTAACTTGTTTCGTTCGATAGCATATCTGCTTCTGGCACTTTATCGTCTCGGTATTTCCCGCCGCCGCCACAAGGCGACGAGCCACGGCAGGCCTGGTGACGGCCGACACACACTGAACAGGAAGGCAAGGGCCAGCCCGCCGATCGTCAACAGCACCCGATATCCCGCCGATTGCCAGCCGGTCGCGTACGGCCGCAAGCCGAGATCAAGCGCGATCACGGTCAGGCAGAACACCCACGCCGCGTAACGTCGCGCCCCGACTAGCTGCATGATCGTCAGCATGACGGCGAAGATGCCGGCTTGCAGCAGGGCCGGCAGCGGCCAGGCCAGAAGAGCGGCAGAAAATATCGCGCCTGCGACGGTGCCGACGAACCGCTGTTTGAGCCTCCGCAATGTATCGCCGTGCAATGGCTTCATGACCCGCAGCGCTGCCGTCAAGAGCCACGCCGCATGCGGCAGCGGTAACATCAACGCAATGACGCCCCCCATTATGGCGAGTGCTGCCATGACCGCCATAAACCAGCGCGCCGCACTTGCGGCCGAAAATACCGCCGCGAATTCAGCAAGCGGCGAGGCAGTTGGCGCGTCTACGCGCCGCGCGACGACATATTGAACCAAGGCCTGCCAGACAGCGCCGGCGCCGAAGGCAGCCGCGTATGGCACGGCAGAGAGTTCGCCGGAGATGTTGCCGGTCGACAACAGCATCGCCAGCACGGCCATGGCCGCCGGCAACCGTAAGCCGGTATTCGCGACCTCGGTCAGGGCCTGCCAGGCAGCGCCGAGAACCGCCAACGGCAGAAACGCCCACGGGCGCATGCCGGCGGCGGCGCCCACCTGTGCCGCCACGCCAAGCATCAGCACCGTAATCAACAGCCGCCGCGCGGTGCAGTTCTGAGCCGGCAGCACCGTGTGTGAAACCGCAACCAGGTAGGCGCCGAACGAGGCAGTCAAGCCGATCGACGCGTTGCCGAAGCACGCACCGAGAATCACGGGCATTGTCGCTGCGCCGGCGGACGCTACGGCTCGCACGGGTGACTCCGCGAACGAGTCGTCGCCGACCGTCCAATCTATGGCCGATAACCAGTGCATTGCCTTGCGCAACGGTCCCGGCATTGCTGTATCGCGATTGTAAGCGCGTCCGCATCTACTGGCCCGGCGGGGCGAATACTTCGCCGACAGGTGCCGAGAACTCTCGACATAAAACGCTAGAGCATGATCCGAAAAAGCCTGCCCTCGGACTCGATCCGAGGGTGGATACCGGTTTTCGGATAAGCATGCCCTCGGGCTTGACCCGAGGGATCATGCTTCAACAATAAGCTAGTGTCCCGATTCCGAAGTTCGCATGTGCTGGCGGCTGCTTTGATGCGGACTTCGGAATCAAAGGGACACTAGCAATTTAATGATTCTAGTGTGGTTTTTGGATTTGAAGTTCCTACTCGAGTTTTGCCGCTGGTTCTTAGGAACTTCAAATCCACACACTAGGGCCTGTCCTCAATTGAGCCAAATAGAAATCGCGGCGGCGTAAACGCCTGCAAGGAAGTTGATCGCGCGCTTGTCGTAGCGGGTGGCGATGGCGCGGAACTGCTTCAGCTTACAAAAGAAATTCTCGACGAGGTGACGCGCTTTGAAAAGCTCCCGATCATAGGGACGGGGTTGCTTGCGCC
>JASHVN010000617.1 GCA_030044555.1 Xanthobacteraceae bacterium
CCGATGAGCCGGAAGCCGACGGCCGCGTGCACGGCCACTGAAGCGCTGTTTGCCGAATCGCCGATCACCCCGATCAACTGACGGAAGCCGCGCGCTTCGCAATCGGCGATCAGCCGCTCGAGCAACAGCCGGCCGATGCCCTGGCGGTGAAACTGCGGCGCGATGTAGATCGAATCCTCCACGCTCCAATCGTAGGCGTGGCGGTCGCGGTAAGGGCCCGCATAGCTATAGCCGGCCACAACGCCTGCTCGCTCGGCGACCAGATACGGATAGTTCCGTGCCGATAGCGCCTGCAGGCGGCGCGCCATTTCGTTTTCGTCCGGCGGCTCGATTTCGAACGTCGCGGTGCCGTGCGCGACGGCATCGGCGTAGATGTGCGTAATCGCGCTGACATCGTCCGATCCGGCGGGACGGATCAGGACGTGATGGCTTCCGCTCGTTTCATTCATGGCGCGATTTTTCTCCGCGCTCCCATGGCGCCGGTTGCCGCAAACATCCTCGCGGCGGCCTTAATAGCCGCCTCGACCCGAATTCTGCAAAGATGCTTACTGGGATGGGTCCTCGCTTGCCGCAGCAGCGGTCGGGAAAGGTGTTCCTGTGAGTTCGGATGAGAAAAGTCATTCGCCACGGCGATCGCGACCCTTCGTCGTCGCCACGCTTGGCGTCGCGCAAACTCTGGCCTGGGCCTCGAGCTATTATTTGCCGGCGATCCTCGCCGATCCGATCGCGGCCGGCATCGGCATTCCCCGGACATGGGTGTTCGGGGCATTTTCCGGAGCGTTGTTGATTGCCGCCTTTGCCGGGCCGGCGGTCGGGCGCCTGATCGACCGTCACGGCGGGCGCGGCGTGCTGGTGTTCTCCAACATCGTGCTGGCGTGCGGCCTGGTGGTGCTCGCGGCCGCGCATGGCGCCGTCATGCTGTTTGCCGCCTGGTCGGTGCTCGGCATCGGCATGGCGCTCGGACTATACGATGCCGCCTTTGCGGCACTGACTGCTCTTTATGGCACCGATGCACGCGGCCCCATCACCGGCATTACGCTCCTGGGGGGCTTCGCGTCGACCCTGAGTTGGCCGCTCTCGACGCTGTTGAACGACGCGCTCGGCTGGCGCGAAACGTTGTTGATCTGGGCCGCGCTCAACCTCGTGGTCAGCCTGCCGCTCAATCTTTTGCTGCCGGTTCCGATGCGCGCTGTGCACACGGCCCGCGGCGCAGGGCATTCGATCGGCTGGAAGCCTTACCGGGAGATGTTTCTGCTGGCGTTCGTTTTCGCCGCGGCCTGGTTCGTCACCGGCGCGATGGCGGCGCATCTGCCGCGACTGCTCGAGCGTGCCGGCGCTGCGCCGCTTGAGGCAATCGCTGCCGCAGCATTGGTCGGGCCGGCTCAGGTCGCGGCGCGGCTCGTGGAGTTTTTCCTCTTGCGCCGCGGTCACCCGCTCGTTTCGGCCCGTTGCGCCGCGGTGCTGCATCCGCTTGGCGCCGCCGCGCTTGTGCTGTTTGGCCCGCCGGCCGCGGCCGCCTTCGCGGTGCTCTACGGCGCCGGAAACGGCTTGCTGACGATTGCGCGAGGGACGGTCCCTCTGGCGGTGTTCGGCCCGGATGGATATGGCGAGCGCAACGGCCTGCTCGGTGCGCCCGCGCGGGCCGCGCAAGCGTTCGCGCCACTCTTGTTCGGCCTGCTGCTCGACGCCATGGGCGCCTCGGCCGTTTATGTTTCGGCCGCTCTGTGCCTCGCGGCCATGGCCGCGCTTTTCTGTTTACGCGTGCGACCGCAAAACAGCGCCGCCTGATCGCCGCTGGATAAACGAACACCCCGGGCCGCGAAGCCCGGGGTGCAACGGTTTAAACCTGCCGTCCGATGCAATTAGCGGCGATTGCCCATGAAGCGCAGCAGGAACAGGAACAGGTTGATGAAGTCGAGATAGAGCGAGAGCGCTCCCATCACCGCCTTGCGGCCGATGACGGTGCCGTCGTCCATCGCGCTATACATCTCCTTGATCCGCTGCGTGTCCCAGGCGGTCAGCCCGGCGAAGATGAGCACGCCGATCACCGAGATGGCGAAGTCGAGGCCGGCGCTGTGCAGGAACATCTGCACGAGCATCGCCAGGATCAGGCCGAACAGGCCCATGACCAGAAACGAGCCGATCGGCGACAGGTCGCGCTGCGTCGTGTAGCCGTACAGGCTCAAGGCGCCGAACGATGCGGCCGAGATGAAGAAGGTGCGGGTGACTGACGAGAGGGTATATTGCAGGAATATCGACGACAGCATCAGGCCGAGCAATCCGGCATAGACCATGAACAGCATCAGCGCGGTGCCGGGCTGCAGCCGGTTGATGCGGAAGCTCATGAAGAACACGAGCCCGAGTGTGCCGAACAGCAGGATGAGGCTCAGCGGACCGCTGAAGATCGCGTGCCCGAAGGCGGTCAGCCCGGTGATCTGTCCGTCGGCGTTCTGCACGACGGCGGATGAAAACGTCAGCCACGAGACCACGCCGGTCAGCGCGACGCCGGCCATCATGTAATTGTAGACGCGGATCATATAGGCGCGCAGACCCGCATCAATCGCGACCTGGTCCGTGCGATAGCCGGACCGGGCGGTGAGATTCCGATCGAAGTCGGACATGTGAATACCCCTGGTTTGGCCCGGCTTGGCCGGGCATCGATGTCCGGCGGCTTAAGCGCCTGGACGGGTGGGAATCTAGTGCGAAAGCTCTGTCCGCGCCAGATGGAAGGACTGCAGATTTGCAATCGTTACAAAGGTTTCATTCCCCGGTGCGCTGCGACGGCTAGAGATTCCTTAATACTTCGGCGGGTTTACGGCCGAGCGCGCTGAAGGTGCCAGCAAGGCCCACGGCGAGTGTGACGAAAAGCGCAGCCAAAGCCGCGCCGGCGGCCTGCCCGGGCACAAAGACGAAGCCGAACTCCATCACCCGGCTGACGATGAGGCCGGCGGCGAGCGAGCCCATGGCGACGCCGAACAGGGCGGTCACCAGCCCGATCAGCGCGTATTCAAGCGCATAGGCGGCCAAAAGCCGCACGCG
>JASHVN010000618.1 GCA_030044555.1 Xanthobacteraceae bacterium
CGCGATCAGGTGTGGAGTTTGGCCGATTGCAGACCCGGCACCACGGCGCTTTTCCGGCGCGCGAGCCGCCGCGTAGCGACGCGGTAGGCACTGAGCGGCAAGTCGAGCAAGGCGGGCAGGGGATCGTCCCAAGCGAAAACGGCGCCGGCGCGTGGCCGGTGGAATAATCCCAGATAGGTGAGCGGCGAGAGCCTGCCGGCGAGCATTTCGCCAAGTGACGCGGCGAAATCGCGGGTGAAATAGAGCCAGCGCGCGCCGGATTGGCCCGTTTGCGGTGCGATGTCTTCGCTGGCGGCAAGGCGCCACTGCAACAGCGGAAAGTCGATGCCGGCCGCGGCGCCGAGCGAGATCCACGTCCAGGAGCGGGTATTGACGTCGAGAATTTTATAAGTGCCGTCGCGCGTGTCGTATTTGAACTCGACCTCGACAAGCCCGCTGAAATCAAGCGAGGCGAGAAAGCGACAGGCGTCCGCTTCGATTTGCCGCTGCTCGATTGTCTCAACAAACGTGCTGGTAAAGCCGAATTCGATTGGATATTGCCGGCGGCGCCGGGCCACCAGTGAAGCGATCGGTTTGCCGCGCTCCCACAGCGCCGCATAAGAAAATTGCGCCGCGCCGTCGCCGGGAACCAGCTCCTGAATCATGATGCTGTCCGGGCCGACGAGAGATCTCGCATCCTCGTAACGGGCAAACAGCGTGGCCTCGTCGTCAACGCGCCAGGCTTTGGCATCGACGAACGCGTTACGGCCTTCGCGAACCGCCGGCTTCAGAATAACGGGGAACGGCATTCCGAGCGCCGCCAAATCGTCCCGCGATTGCGGATAGCGTGTGCGTGGGCGGGCAATCCCCACCTCATCGGCACGGGCGTTCATGAGCCGCTTGTCAGCCGCCCACCGCAATTGCTCCCAGGGCAACGTCGTCAGTGTGAAAACGGCGCTCAGCGCGGCGTGATTTTGCGCGACGAACCGTACATCGTCGTCGCTGCCGGCAAACACCACCCAGCCATCAAGCCGGTGGCGGCGGCCGAGATCAAGAAGAAATTGCAGGGCGCTGCCATCGCACGGCCCGCGCCAACGCAAGCTGTGCTCGACGTAGCGCGACAGGCTCGCCAACGGATTGTCGGCAGTGATCAGCCAGACGCGAATGCCGCGCCGGCCAAGGCTGCGCGCGATTTCCAGACTGCCATGGGCGCCGCCAAGGACGATCGCTCCTTGCGGTGCAGCTCGCGTCCCTGGGGCTTCATTGCTCACTGCGGAGGCCACGTATTGGATGTGGCGACAGCGCCAAACGTCCGGGCGGCGGGCGTGGTTCCGGTCTGCTCGGCGCCCGTGCGGCGCAGCGCCGCCTCAGCGACTTTCCGCGCCGCGTAGGGCGCGCCGGCAATAAAGCGCAGCAAGGGGCCGAAGCTCCTTACCGCATAGGAGCCGACAAAATGCAGTCCAGGCACGCTCGTCTCGAAGCCGCGGCCGAGGGAGGGCGAGCCGTCCGTGCGCTCGATCCGGCCGAGGAGCCGCGGCGCAAGGATGCCGAGGCGCGCAATGTCGACCCGATAACCGGTTCCGAGCAGAACATGGTCGTAGGTTTGCGCGCCGTCATCGAGGTCGAGCGTGACGCGACTGTCGCGCACATGCGCTGCGGTGATTGCGCGTACCGCTCTGCATGTCACATTGGCAAATCGCGGCCGCAGCCATCCGGCGGCGGCGGCTTTCAGACAGCGCCGCGAAAATTCCTCGCGCAGCGAGGTCGGCATGTGTCGAACCATTCCGGGCACCTCGACGAGCCAGCTCAGCGGAAATGGTCCGACTTCGGAGGGCGATGCCAGCGCCTCGCGCAGGCGCCGCCGCAGCGTTTTCCGCGTGACCCTATTTGCGGAGATGCCGAGCCAATGAATGTCGCCGCGGCTGATGATCTCGGCTTCCGCGCCGGCTTCGGCGAGCAGCGCCGCGGACTCGGTGGCGCTTTGTCCGCGCCCGATCACAGCGACCCGCTTGCCGCGGAATACCGAGAGATCGGTGTGCTCGCTGGCGTGACTGACAAACGACGGCGGAAATTCGCCGAACACCGGCGGCCGGTATTCCTGATTGCGAAGTCCGGTCGCGACGACAACACGATCGGCGCTGACAACGTCGTCGTCGTTAAGTTTCAAGCGAAAGCCGTTCGCTGCCGTATCGATCAGCCGAACGGTTCTGCGGTCGACATCCGGCACGGCGTGCTGTTGAAACCACTCGCCATAGGCGACGAAATTTTCCAGCGGCAAGGGTTTGCCGCTGTCGATGCCGTGCTCGGATGCGTAAGTGTCGAGCGATAGGGCGCGGTCCGGATCGGAAAGATGCGTGGCGCGCCACGGCGAGCGCAGGATCATGCCTTTCGGCATGTTTCCGCGCCAGAACGCCATTGGCTCGCCGAAGACATGCACCGCCAAACCGGCGCGCTTTAAATGCGCGGCGACCGACAGCCCATAGGGACCAGCGCCGATAACGGCGACTTCGCAAGTGTTGGCTTGACCCGACGACATGTTGTTGTGATCGCAAATGTGAGTGGCCCGCGTTGGTTAATGCGCGGATAACGAGGCGAGACGCAACGCAGCATGGCGATAGCAGGTTTAAGGTCTTTCGTCAGAAAACGGTCGAATTAATCTTAAAGTTCTTTGCGGCGGCGACTGGAATTGCCATTAAGCTTTTTCTGCTAGCATTCGAAATTGCAGCGGTAGCGAATTGGGAACGCGACGGTGTGCAAAGCCGTTATGAGCGGGTTCGATTCCCGCCCGCTGCTCCATCCCTCAATGAGAGACGATGTTTTTCATCTCGCCTTGCTGGCCGGCAAGGAATAGCCGCATGTTGTCGACGACGAGCGGCATGATGAGCTCCTCGTATTCGACGATATAGCCGCCGACGTTCGGCGTGATGAACACGTTGGGCAAATCCCAGAACGGACTGTCGGCCGGCAATGGCGTCTTGCGAAACACATCGAGCCCGGCGCCGGCGATGCGCCTCTCCCGCAGTGCTGCGATCAGCGCCGCCTCGTCGTCGGTCTGGCCGCGTCCTCCGTTGATGTAGTAAGCGGCAGGCTTCATGGCGGCGAACACCTTGGCGTCGAAGAGGCCGATATTTTCCGCGCTCGCCGGCAACACGTTGATCAGATAGTCGGCACGGCGCGCCGCGTCAGTGAGCCGCTCCGTCGGCATCATGTCATCGAACCCCGCGACGGCGCGCGGCGTGCGCGTCACGCCGATGACGGTCATGCCGAGCGCCTTGAGCAATTCGCCGATGGCAATGCCGATCACGCCGATGCCGACAATGACTGCGGTTTTGCCGTTGAGCGTGCTCCATAGCCGCCGCTCCCAACGGTGTGCCTTCTTGTCCTCGACTTGACGCGCGGCGTCACGGCTCAAGGCCATCATCAGATAGACCACCTCTTCGCGCATCGGCATGCCGTGGATGCCGCGACCGCTGGTGATCAGCACGCTGGGCTTCAGCGACGGGCAGCGCAGGAAGTGATCGACCCCGGTCGCCAGTGACTGGATCCATTGCAGCTTGGTGGCACGGCGCAAAATCGAGTCTTCGACCGCAATGCCGAAACAGATCAGTGCGTCGATACCGGTGAGATCGTCGGGGGCTTCCGCGGCGCTGTGGGCGAGCGCAAAGTCCAGCTCGGGAAATTCCTCACGCAGCCGATCGCGATAAATCTCGGCGTGCACGTCGATGATGAGGACTTTGGTCATGGGAACGTAATCTGTCATCCTGGGGTGCGAGCGCAGCGAGCCTCGAAGGATGCGGCCCGAGCGCTGTGGCCGCCGCCCTTCGAGGCTCGGCGCTTCACGCCGAGCGCCTCAGGGTGACGGTTTGAGCCCGAGATAACGTGCGGCATTATTGAAGGCGATGTCCTGCCGCAACGGCTCCGC
>JASHVN010000619.1 GCA_030044555.1 Xanthobacteraceae bacterium
GGCCGCTGACATCGTGGTCGTCGATCGCGCGCAACACGAAGCTGATGGTGATGTTCGGCGGCGCCAATCCGAAGAACATGCAGGTGACCAAAGGCGGCACGGGGGCGCATGCCATCGGCCACTCGCTCGCCGGACTCGCCCGCGCCGGCGTCAAAGTCGTCAACGTCAGCCCGATCCGCGAGGACGGACCGGCGAGCGTCGCGCCCGAATGGATCCCCATCCGGCCCGGCACCGACACGGCGATGCTGCTGGCGCTGACCCATACTTTGATCGCGGACGGACTGCACGATCAAAAATTCCTGGCGCGTTATTGTACGGGCTTCGAGCGTGTGCAGTCCTACATCATGGGCGAGAGCGACGGTCAGCCGAAGGATGCCGACTGGGCCGCGCGCGTCACCGGGGTTCCGGCGGAAACCATCCGCGCGCTGGCGCGCGAGATGGCCGAAAAACGCACGATGGTCAGCGCCTCATGGTCGCTGCAGCGCGCCGACCATGGCGAGCAGCCCTATTGGGCCGTGCTGCTGCTGGCCTCCTGTCTCGGTCAGATCGGACTGCCGGGCGGCGGCTTCGGTTTCGGTTATGGCTCTGCCTCGGGCATTGCCGACCCGCCGCCTGCCTTCCGCGCGCCGGGCATGGAAGGCGCGCCAAACCCGCTCAACCGCTCCATTCCGGCGGCGCGGATCGCGCAATGCCTCCTGCATCCCGGCGAGCCTTATGACTTCAACGGCCGCCGCAGCATCTATCCCGATATCAAGCTGGTGTATTGGGCCGGCGGCAATCCATTTCACCATCATCAAGACACCAATCAGTTGCGTGCCGCCTTCCGCCGCCCGCAGACCATCATCGTGCACGAGCCGTGGTGGACGGCGACCGCCCGCCATGCCGACATCGTGCTGCCGGCGACGACCACACTTGAGAGAAACGATATCGGCTCCGCGCAACGCGATCCGTTCGTGATTGCCATGCACAAGGCAATCGAGCCGGTGGGCGAGGCGCGCAACGATTACGACATTTTCGCCGCACTGGCGCGGCGGCTCGGTTGCGAGGCCGCCTTCACCAAAGGCCGTGACGAGATGGGATGGCTGCGCCATCTCTATGACGGCTGGCGCGAGAGCATTCGCAGCAACGCGGCGTCGATTCCGGATTTCGATCGCTTCTGGGCCGACGGTTATCTCGAAATCCCGAAGGGCGCCGACGAGTACGTGATGTTCGATAAGTTTCGCGCCGATCCGGACGCCAACAAGCTCACCACGCCCTCGGGCCGCATTGAGCTCTATTCCGAGAAGATCGCCGGCTTCGGCTATGACAATTGTCCGCCGCACGCGACCTGGATCGAGCCGTCGGAATGGAGCGGCAGTGCCTCGGCGCAGACATATCCACTGCATCTTATCTCCAGCCAGCCCCGCTACAAGCTGCACAGTCAGATGGACGCCGGACCGATCAGTGCGCGTGGCAAAATTCATGACCGCGAGGCAGTGGCCGTGCATCCGGACGACGCGCGCCGCCGCGGCATCGCGGCTGGCGACATTGTGCGGATTCACAACGCACGCGGCGCCTGCCTCGCCAGCGTGGTATTAAGCGACGCGCTGTCGCCAGGGGTGGCGAAATTATCGTGCGGCGCCTGGTACGACCCGGCCGGTGCCGAGGATGGCGCATTGTGCGCGCACGGCAATGCTAACGTGCTCACCCATGACCGCGGGACGTCGCGGCTGAGCCAAGGCCCGTCGACCGGCACCAACATGGTTGAGATCGAGCTGTGGACCGGACCGTTGCCGCCGGTGCGGGCATTCGAGCCGCCGGTCGTCGCAACACCGCCGCGCTGAGGGGGATAGATTTTCCGGCTCTCGCTTATTGGTGGCGCATGATCCCTCGGGTCAGGCCCGAGGGCATGCTTTTCCGAAAACCGGTGTCCGCCCCGGATCAGGTCCGGGGCAGGCTTTTTTCGGGGTCATGCTCTAATAAACCGGGGGCACGTGCATTTCCGTCGGCACCGGATGCCGCACGTAATCGGGTTTGTGCTCGCGCTCCGGGAGTGCGATGGAATCGTGGTGCACCTCGCGATACGGGACTTGTTGCAGCAGATGATGGATGCAGTTGAGCCGCGCCCGCTTCTTGTCGACAGCCTCGACCACCCACCAGCGGGCTTCGGGAATATGTGTATGCTGCAGCATGTCCTCCTTGGCCTTGGTGTAGGCCTCCCAGCGGCGGCGTGACTCCAAGTCCATAGGACTGAGTTTCCACTGTTTAAGCGGATCGTGGATGCGCATGAGAAAGCGCAGGTGCTGTTCCTCGTCGGTGATCGAGAACCAATACTTGACCAGGATGATGCCGGACCGCACCAGCATCCGCTCGAATTCCGGAACGGTGCGCACGAACTCCTCGTATTCCGCGTCGGTGCAGAAGCCCATGACCCGTTCGACGCCGGCGCGATTGTACCAGCTGCGATCGAATAGGACGATTTCACCCGCCCCGGGAAGGTGAGAGACATAGCGCTGGAAGTACCATTGCGTGCGCTCGCGCTCGGTGGGTGCGGAAAGCGCTACGACCTTGCAGATACGTGGATTGAGCCGCTGCGTGATCCGCTTGATGATGCCGCCCTTGCCGGCGGCGTCGCGGCCCTCGAACAGCACCACGACCTTAAGCTTCTGGTTGACCACCCAGTCCTGCAGCTTGATCAATTCGCGCTGCAATTTCAGCAATTCCTTGAAATAGGTCCGGCGGTCGAGAGCGTCCGGACGCGGAAAATCGGTGACGTGTTCGAGCAGGTCTGCCAGCCTGTCGTCGTCGATCTCCATTTCGATTTCTTCGTCGACCGTGTCGACCATCTCGTCATGGATGCGCTCATGCCTCGCGGCGGCGCCCTTGCTGTGCGTATCCATTGGCTTGTCTCCGCTTTCGCTGCGTTAGCATTGAAGGTTGGCCGGCTAGGACCGAGATGGCCAATTGTTCGCCAGAGTGTTTGACGCTCATGTGACAATCGTGGTGTCGACGCAGCGAAAACTTTTTCGGTCGTTCGGGCCGCGCCTTATTTCGCCGACCCGTGGCAGTCTTGACGATGACCGAGCGTCGGATCCGCTAGCTCAGTTTCCTCTTGAGCAACTTCTCCGCGTTGCCGGCAAAAATCTTGCGCCGGTCCCCGGCCGAGATGTCGAGGGCGTTCAGCGCGTCAATGGCCGGCTTGATCGGGCCGAGCGGCGTATCGGTGGCGAACACCACCTTGTCGGCGCCGAAAAAATCGAAGCCACAGCGCAGCGCATGTACGCCGCCGCCGAACATGGCAGTGTCGGCGTAGAAGTCGCGCAGATAATCGAGGTGCGGGCGTTTGAGCGACGGCAGGATGCGGGAATAATCCTCGTCCGAGGTGCGTTGTCCGAGCACATCGAGGCCCGGGCCGATGCGGCCGTCGTAGAAAGGAATCATGCCGCCGAGATGGTGGGTGACAATCTTGAGGTTCGGGTAGCGGTCGAAAAGGCCGCAGAAGGCGAGCCGCACCATGGCGACCGAGGTGTCGTAAGGCCAGCCGAAGCACCACCACATTTCAAAGCGTGATTTGTGTTCGGCAGGGTAATCCGTCATGGCGGCGGTGCGCGCCGGATGCAGCCAGATCGGCCGGTCGAGCTGCGCCATCGCGGCGAACAGCGGTTCGAACGCCGGTTCGTCGAGCGGCCGGCCGGCAAGTGGGGTAAAGATCTGCACGCCGGCGGCGCCGAGCGTATTGATGGCGCGCTTCGCCTCTTCGACCGATCCCATGGCATCGGTCAGGCACAAGGCGGCGACAAAACCGGCAAAGCGTTCGGGGTGTTTTGCGCACAGTTCGGCCATCGCGTCGTTGGCGATCCGCGCCAGGGCCAGCCCTTGGCCGGGCGTGGCGAAATCCTCGATCGGCGGGTTCGGCAACGACACCACTTGGCGGTAATCGCCGAATTCATCCATCTCGCGAAAGCGCGCATTGAGATCGTGGATCTTGCGCACGCTGCGCAGCCGCGCGGCGATATTGCCGAGCTTCGGCGCGACGTTGTTCATTTCGTCGAGAAAGCGGGCCGGCGAAATATGGCAATAGAGATCGACGAGCGTTTCGTCGCTCATGTGCATCCTCCCTTGTTCTTTATTCTTCGCCAGACCTTGATCCAATTCGATTGCATCGGATCAAGGTCTGGATTTTCCTTTGAGCATGATCCCTCGGGTCAAGCCCGAGGGCATGCTTATCCGAAAACCGGTCTCTACTTTTCGGGATCATGCTTTAGCCGCCATAAGCGGCTGGAAAAGTGGCTTATTGCGTGATGACCCGAACCGGTTTGCCGTCCAGGAAGGCGCGGATGTCGCCGACGGCGTCGGCAAAATAGGCGCGGTAATTCTGCTCGGACACATAGCCGAGATGCGGGGTGAGCACGACGTTGTCCATCTTGCGCAGCGGATGGTCGGTGGGCAGCGGCTCGATATCGAACACGTCGAGGCCGGCACCGGCGATTTTTCTCTCGCGCAGGGCCGCAAGCATGGCCGCTTCATCGACGATCGGTCCGCGCGAGGTGTTGATCAGAAACGCCGTCGGCTTCATCAGGCCGAATTCGCTGGCGCCGACAAGGCCGCGCGACCGCGGTGACAGCACGACGTGGATGGTGATGAAGTCGGATTGGCGGAACAGGTCGTCCTTGCTCGCATAGCCGACGCCTGCCGCCGCGCATTTTTCCGGCGTCAGGTTCTGGCTCCAGGCGAGCACCTTCATGCCGAAGGCCTTGGCGATGGCGGCGGTGCGGTTGCCAAGTTTGCCGAGGCCGAGGATGCCGAGCGTCATGCCTTCGAGGTCGGGGCCGATCGTGCTCTGCCAGGTGGCGCCGGCGTGCAGCCGGGCGTTCTCGTAGCCGATGTGGCGGGTGAGCTCGAGCATCAGCCCGATGGCGATGCTGGAGGTCGGGCTGCCGAACGAGCCGGTGCCGCAGACGGTAACGCCGCGCGCCTTCGCGGCTTCGGTATCGATCGAGGCATTGCGCATACCGGTGGTGATGAGGAGCTTCAGATTGGGCAGCGCCTCGATCACCGCCCGCGGAAAGCCGGTGCGTTCGCGCATGGCAACGACGATCTCGAAGTCCTTCAGCGCCGCTACGACGTTGTCCGGGCCGCCGAGATGCTGGTTGAAAATCTTCAGGTCGACGTCGCTCTTGATTGGCGACCAGTCGGCGACCTTGAGGACCACGTTTTGGTAATCGTCGAGAATTGCGCAGCGTACCGCCATGATGCTTCCACCCCGTTTGCAGGCCCGGGGGCGGTTTTAGAGCATGACAGCGCGGAAAAGAAGCAGGCCTCTCGGCCGGACGCGGCGTGACTGGGCTTCCAAAGCGATGGGCGCGTGTCCCGGTAAGGATTACGCGTGGTGGCCGGCAGGGTCGCGCATGGCCGCGCGCGGTGTCCGCGCCGTGGGCATGGTCTTGGGAGCGAGACTGCCGTATTTGGCGTGCCATTTCGGGCCGGGCCCGCGCATATAGTGCAGGTCGGGCCGATAGGTCCCGCTGCTCTCAGCGAAGGTCCGCTGCAAGTCGTGCACCGCCTGTGCAAATTTGCGCCACATCATACCGCTCCCTTGGCCCTTGGGATCAGGCCCTTCTTGGGATGTCACCACCCTTTGGTCTCGCGTCACACGCCAACGGTTCATATAGAACGCGAGTTTTATTTTCAAACGCCCGTTTGACATCAATTGTCGGCGTGAAACCATTAAAATTTGGTACGATTTGGGCAGGTTGGAAGTTCCAAAGTCGGTTTAACCTTGAGGAACCTTTACCGCGACCGCGGACCGGCGGGGGCGCCGAAACGCGCGCATGACCCGCGAGAAAGCGCCGGGCGGCACGCGCGGCGCTCTCTTGCCGGGCGCCTGCCGTCTCGCTACATCAGCGCCCAGAATTTCCCCAAAGTGCGCCTCTGCGGTTCACGCCCATGGCGGGCGTGTGAGCTTGAGCGGGGCCAAGCAAGAGGGCAGGGCGCCGAATGGCCCGTCAATTCATTTATCATATGCAAGGACTGTCCAAGACTTACCCGGGAAACCGCAAGGTCTTGGAGAATGTCAACTTGTCATTCTATCCGGACGCCAAGATCGGCGTGCTCGGCGTCAACGGCGCCGGCAAGTCGACGCTGCTGCGCATCATGGCGAGCCTCGACACGGAATTTACCGGCGAGGCTTGGGTGGCCGACGGGGCGCGCGTCGGGTACCTGGCGCAGGAGCCGCAGCTCGATGCGAATAAATCGGTGCGCGACAACGTCATGGATGGTGTGGCGGCGCAGAAGGCGATTCTCGACCGCTATAACGAGCTGGCGGTCAACTATTCGGACGAAACCGCCGACGAGATGACCAAGCTGCAGGACGAGATCGAGGCCAAGGGGCTGTGGGATCTCGATTCCAAGGTCGATCAGGCGATGGACGCGCTGCGTTGTCCGGCGGATGACGCCGACGTGGCGAAGCTTTCCGGCGGCGAGCGGCGGCGCGTGGCTTTATGCCGGCTGCTCCTGGAGCAGCCGGAACTGCTGCTGCTCGACGAGCCGACCAACCATCTCGACGCCGAATCGGTGCTGTGGCTCGAAGGCCATCTGCGCAACTATCCGGGCGCCATCCTCATCGTCACCCACGACCGCTATTTCCTCGACAACGTCACCGGCTGGATTCTCGAACTCGACCGCGGCCGCAGCATTCCCTATCAGGGCAATTACTCGTCCTGGCTGGTGCAGAAGCAGAAACGGCTCGAGCAGGAAGGCCGCGAGGAAGAAGCGCGCCAGCGCACGCTTGCGCGCGAGCAGGAATGGATCTCCGCCTCGCCGCGTGCCCGCCAGGCAAAATCCAAGGCGCGCTACGAGCGCTACGAGGAATTGCTGAAAAAGGCCGGC
>JASHVN010000014.1 GCA_030044555.1 Xanthobacteraceae bacterium
TCCGAAAACCGGTATCCAATTTTCGGGATCATGCTCTAGAAAAAGCCCATCCGCTCGCTCTCCATGTAGCCGGTGAGCAGAGCCACGCCCACGAGCATCACCAGGCATGCCGCCCCGACCTCAAAGCCGCGCAGGACCACCACGCCGTAGCCGGTGGGCCGCCCGGAAATCCGCTTGGCGAGGGATTTGGCGCCGACCGCGAGCGAGGCAATGGCGCCGACCGTGATCGCGGTTCCGAGGCCCATCACGAAGGTTGAGGCAATGCCGGCCCAGAACAGGCCCTGCGACAACGCGAAGACCAAGACGATGATCGCCCCCGAGCACGGGCGCAATCCGACCGCGACGATCGCCGAGAGTCCGCGCCGCCAGCCGCCCGGCCCCGCCAATTCTTCAGGCTCGGGGCCATGCGCATGGCCCCAGGGCAGCACGCTTTCCTCTTCGTCCTCATGGTCGTGGTCATGATGCGCATGATCGGCGTGACTATGCTCATCGTGGAGGTGATCTCCATGCGCGTGCCCAGCGCGTGAATGCGCGTGCTCATGGCCATGATGGCAGCGCGCGTCGGCGTGGACGACACTGGTCTCAACGGCGACGGCCGCCAGCTCCTGCCCCGCACGCATTTTATGCAGCGCCGCGCGAAAACTTTTGCTTTTCACCCAAAAAAGCCGCACGCCGATCAGAATGATAAGCACATAGCTGACCGTCTCGATCCAGCGCACGGTGTCGCCCAGCATCTTCGCGGTGGCGCCAATCACAAGTGCGGCAATCGCCACGATGGCAATCGCTGTCAGGGACTGCAGCACCGCCGAGGCGAACGACAAGGTAATGCCGCGCCGCCACGTCTCCTCGTTGGCGAGCAGATAGGAAGAGATCACCGCCTTGCCGTGACCCGGCCCGGCGGCGTGAAATACGCCGTACACGAACGAAATGCCCATCAGACCCCAATAGGCCGATCCGTCGCTCTTGGCGGCGCGGAGCATTCCGGCGAGCGCCTGATAGAAGAAAGCCTGCTGGCCAAGGAGCCAGCCGAAGAAGCCGTTCGCCGGCGGCGGGCCCATGCCGCCAAGGCCGCCGAACTGTGCCCATGCGCTCGCGACCGCTCCCGTCAGCAGCAGCAGCGAGGCGGCCCCCAAAAGCAAAAAGCGGCGCACTGATCGTGCGCTGTTGCCGGTGCTCACGGGCAAGTCACCGTGATCTTGTTGGCGAAGCTTGCTCCCATGCCGATGTTGGCTTCGGAGGTGACCAGGGCCTGATCGAGCCGCAACGTCGTCGGAAAATTGACGTCGGGCGGTTTCTCGGTCGCTGCCTTGCATTGCGACGGCGCGCCGACGAGCGTGACCGGGTTATCCTTGGCCATGGCAAAATCGATGAAGAACGTCGGATCGTACACTTCAATCTGTAACGCCTTGGCCTTCACCTGCGTCTTGAACGGCAGCGTGAAGTGCAGTGTCAACAGCGTCGTCTTCGGATCGTAATCGAGATGGTAGTCGGCAAGCGGCTCGTTGAAGGCGTCCTTGTCCCGTTTGCCGTCGATCTTGGCGTAGGTGAAATAGTCGAAGTCCTTGAGTGATTCGATATTGACCTTGGCCAAGGGCTGCAGCGTTTGCTGCGTAAAGGTCCCGTTCGTTTTCGGGAATCCCATCGTCGCAAATGCGGAGAACATATCGTCAAAAGTCCAGCTGTTGCGTATGCCGGTGACTGAGCCATCGGTCGCGTAAAGAAAATCGCTGTGCATCGTCACCCAGACGTGCGGGTGCGCCCACGCGTTCGCCGTTGCCGCGGCGAGGGCGACGAAAGTTACAGCGATGCTTGCAACGAACCGACCAATCATCGGCATCCCGACTGCCGGCATGCCGCCCCGATAGCGTTGCCGCACTCTAGCTTTGAGTGCGGCGGAAAGGCGGCGATCCCAGTTCCGACAGAGCGTTCGATAAGAGTTGCGCGAAAAGCTTATCCCCAAGGCCGAAGTCGCAAAGAGAGCTTGCAATGTGTAATGTTATAACGTTACATGCACGTCAAGAGCGGCCAATAATGATGCGGGGAAGGCCGGCAGTGTCGCCAGCATGTCACAGTGTTCGGCAATCGGCTCAGCCGACGCGTATTCGTGATCAGACTGTTGTAGACTGTCCGCTGGATAAGTGCGATGCGCTGGTTCAGAGCCAATAGAAGCTTCGGCGGCCGGTTGGCGCTGTTTGCGCTGGCGCTGCAGGCGTATCTGGCTTTCGGCCATATCCATCCCGACGATATTTACGGCCCAGTCGGCGCTTCGCTCGATGCTGCCGAGACCGTCGTTCTGCCATCGGGCGAATCGGTACGCGCCATCCCCGCCGGTCAGCCTTGGTACGAGGGCGACGCGCTCTGCCCGATCTGCGAGACCATCTACTTTCTGAGCACCTCGTTTGCCCCCGAGGCGCCGCAAGTTTTGCCGTTGGCATTCGTCGCCCGGCCGGTCGAGCATCCCACAACCGTTTCAGTATTTTCTATTGCGCCGCGCCGCGCGGCGTTCCAATCGCGCGCCCCGCCCCTGGTCTGACCGCCCGGTCGGCTTGACGTTTTGCCGTGGCCGCGAACTTACGCGGCGGCAGCAATCGGTCTGCGCGGGATTTTCAAAAAATCGCTGCGCCAGCCTGACCGCGACTAAAGCCGTGTCTTGGGGATTCTGTGCAAATTTCAGGGGTCGGTTGATGTCTGGTTATGCCCGCAATCTGCGTTGCGTTTCTCGCGCGATGCTTCTCGGCAGTTCAGCTCTGTTCGTGTTGATGGGCCTTGGCGAAGCGGCGCGCGCGCAAGTGGCGCTTCCGCAGGTGACGGTCACCGGCGAAAAGCCGAAGCCAAGACCAAAGCCGCATGTCGTGCGCCGCGCGCCGGCGCACCCCTCTGCCGTGACGGCGGCACGCGCGGCGCCACCGCCGCCCGCAGCACCCGCGACGCCGCCGGTCAACGCCGCCACCGTGCAAAACAATGCCTTCGATGCCGCGCGCAGTAATCTCTACACGACGGCCGGCACCACATCCGACACGCTCAGTCACGACACCATCCAGGCGCTGCCGCAAGGCACGAACACGCCGGTCGAGAAAGTTCTGCTGCAAGCGCCCGGCGTGTCGCAGGATTCCGCTGCAAGCGGATTGCTTCACGTCCGCAACGATCATGCCAATGTGCAATTCCGCATCAACGGCGTCATGCTGCCCGACGGCGTCACCGGCTTCGGCAGCATTTTGGACCCGAGCCTGATCGGCTCCATATCGCTGATCACCGGCGCCCTGCCCGCCGAATTCGGCATGCGCACCGTGGGCCTGATCGACATCAATACCCGCTCGGACATTTTCAACAATTCCGGCAGCGTCAGTTATTACGGCGGCAGCCGCGGCACCATCGAGCCGAGCTTCGAATATGGCGGCACTGCCGGGAACACCTGCGGCCCCACCACGACCACACCGATGGCGACCAAGGCGGCGCCATCGACCTCCGACTGCTTTCCCGGCGTGCAGTACCTTTTCACCGGCCGCTATCTGCAGACCACCGAGGGCATCGAGAACCCGTTGCCGACGCTCAACGCGATTCACGATCTTTCGAACCAGTACAAAGGCTTCGCCTACATGTCGACTTTCGTCGACCCGGTGACGCGCTTGAGCCTGATCGCTGGAACCGCCACCAACTGGTTTCAGATTCCCAATGTGCCTGGCCAGCCGGTCGGATTGAATGGAAATCCCCCGGTCAGCAGCGCCTTCGGCATCGCCAATTTCAACTCGGCGAACCTCAACGAGAACCAGTATGAGGACACGCAGTTCAGCGTGCTGGCGCTGCAGCGCTCGGTCAACGGTTTCGATGGGCAATTGTCCTATTTCACCCGCTACAACTTCCTACACTTCATGCCGGACCCGGTTGGCGACCTTTTGATCAACGGTGTGGCATCCGACATCACGCGCGAATCCTATACGAATGGCCTCCAGGGCGATGCGTCCTACGAGATCAACTCGGCGCACACGGTGCGCACCGGCTTCACCGTAAGCGGCGAACAGACGGCCGTAGGCAATCAATCGCTGGTCGAACCGCTCGACGGGGCCGGGAATCCGATCGACTCGCCGGAGACGATCACCGACAACGTCGCGAAAACCGGCTGGCTCGCCGGCATCTATGCGCAGGACGAGTGGAAGCTGACCGACAAGCTGACCATGAATTACGGCGCGCGCTTCGACCAGATGTGGCAATACGTCGACGCCAATCAATTGAGCCCGCGTGTCAATTTCACTTACAAGCCGTTTGAATACACCACCTTCCACGCCGGCTACGCGCGCTATTTCACGCCGCCGGTGCTGGTCGAGGCCGCGCCGGCCAATATCGCGCTGTTCAACGGCACGACTGGAGCGTCGACCACGACGGGGACCGATCCAGTGTTGCCGGAGCGATCGAATTACTATGACGCGGGCGTCGATCAAAAAATCCCGCTTGGATGCACTTCCACCACGGCGCCTGATTGCAGCATTCTCGATCTCGGCGTTGATGCCTACTACAAACAGGCGAAGGACCTCATCGACAACGGCAATTTCGGCCAGGCGCTGGTGCTTTCCGCCTTCAATTACGCCAAAGGCTTGGTGAAAGGCGTCGAATTCAGCGCCAAATATCACAGCGGGAATTTCCAGGCCTATGCCAACCTCGCCCTGGGTTACGAAAAGGCCACCGACGTGGTGTCGAACCAATATCTGTTCGACAATACCGTGCCGCTCGCCGACCTTGGCGGCATGACCCTGCAACAGTACGTCGACACGCACTGGATCTACACCGACCACACCCAACTTGCGACCGGATCTGCCGGCGCCTCCTATACGTTCTGCGACGGTCCCGTGAACGCAACCGCGTTCTTTGATTCGTGGTGCGGCACGACGCTCAGCAGCGACATGATCTACGGCTCCGGCTTGCGCAGCGGCGATGCCAACATTGATCACGTCCCCGCCTACACGCAGTTTAATGTCGGCCTTGCGCGCGAATTCCTGCTGCCCGGAGATACCAAACCGATCACCGTGCGCTTCGACGTCGTCAACCTGTTCGACACCGTCTATCAGATCAGAAGCGGCACCGGCATCGGCGTGTTCGCCCCGCAATACGGGCCGCGCCGCGGCTATTTCATCGGCGTGTCAAAAAAGATTTGAGCTCAAGATCGACGGAGGCGGACAAGAGACGCAGCAAACCCTCTCGTGAAACTTAGAGATCATCGATGATTCGCGCGCGAATTTGGCTTGGAGCATTGGCCGTCACGGCGCTTGGCGCGCTTGGGGTCTGGCAACAGACGCGACTGCAGGCTCAATCGGCGCCGCACGTGGTGGCGCCCGCAATCGCAGTCACCGCGGCGCGCGCGCGGCTGCAAGACGTTCCGGTTTTCATCAACGGCCTCGGAACGGTGACGCCATTCAATCGGGTCATGGTGCACGTGCGCGTCGACGGCGAGCTGGAGCAGGTCAACTTCACCGAGGGCCAGAACGTCAAACAGGGCGATGTCTTGGCAAAAATCGACGCCCGCCCATTCCAGGCGCAACTGGACCAGGCGCGCGCCACCGAGGCCCACGACGAAGCGCAGTTGGCGAACGCCAAGCTCAATCTTGATCGAGACACCGCGCTGGTGGCCAAGGACTACGCCACACGGCAGGCGGTCGACACCGAGAAGGCGCAGGTCGCGCAGTTGGAGGCCACCGTCCGCGGCGACCAGGCGGCAATCGAGAACGCGCAAACGCAGCTGAGTTATACGACGATTGTTTCGCCGCTCGACGGACGGACCGGCATGCGGCTGATCGACCGCGGCAATATCGTCCATGCCAACGATCCCGGCGGCCTCGTCCTCATCACCCAGGTGCATCCGATCACCGTCCTCTTCTCCCTGCCGCAGGATTATCTGCAGAACATCACGTCGGCGATGGCGGAAGTCCCGCTGAAGGTCTTCGCCTTTAGCCGCGACGACAAGACCAAGCTGGCCGAAGGAAACCTGGTCCTCGTCGACAACGAGATCGACACGTCGACGGGGATGGTTCGGCTCAAGGCGGTGTTTCCGAATAATGATGACGCGTTATGGCCGGGCGAGTTCGTGCACGCGCACTTGCAGCTCGAAATCCGGAAAAATGCGGTCACGGTTCCCGCAGAGGTCGTCCAGCGCGGACCCAATGATCTCTACGTCTATGTGGTCAAGACCAATTCGACCGTGGAACGGCGGCCGGTACGCGTTGGCCCCACGCAGAACGACATCGCGGTGATCGAAAGCGGCCTGCACGCCGGCGAGCAGGTCGTCACCGACGGTCAATTCAGGCTCAAGCCCGGCGCCAGGGTGACGGTGACAACGTTGCCCGGCGACAGCGAACCTGCGTCGGTGCAAGAGGCCGCGCGGCGTGAGCCCCTTGCGCCATGAATATCTCTGAACGCTTCATTCGCCGGCCAATAGCCACTTATCTGCTCATGACCGGAATCGTGCTGCTGGGCGCGATCGCCTACCCGCTGCTGCCGATCGGTTCACTGCCCGAGGTCGAGTTCCCGACCATTCAGGTGACCGCCTCGTTTTCCGGCGCGGGCCCCGAGACCATGGCCTCAGCCGTGGCAACGCCGCTTGAGCGGCAATTCGCGGAAATTCCGGGCGTCACCCAGATGACGTCGTCGAGCGGGCTGGGGACGACTTCGATCGTTCTCCAGTTCGACCTCAACCGCAACATCGACGCTGCCGCGCAGGACGTCCAAACCGCGATCGATGCTTCGGCCGGGGTGCTGCCAAAAAACCTGCCGACGCCGCCGACGTTTCGCAAGGTCAACCCGGCGGACTCGCCGATCATGAATCTGTTTGTGCAGTCGGACGCCTATCCGCTGACCGTGGTCGACGACTACACCGACAACATCCTGGCGCAGCAGATTTCGCAAATTCCAGGCATCGCCTTGGTCAATATCGACGGCGAGCAGAAGCCGGCGGTGCGCGTCCAGATCGACCCGGCCAAGATCTCCTCACTGGGCTTAAGCCTGGAAGACGTGCGCGCCATGCTGGCGACCGCCACCGACGACTCGCCCAAAGGCTATTTCGACGGCAAGGCGCAGAGCTTCACCATCTACGACAACGATCAATTGCTGCGCGCGGCGCCCTACAACAATCTCGTTCTGGCCTACCGCAACGGTTCGCCGATCACGGTGCGCGATGTCGGCATCGCCGTAGACGGTCCCGAGAATACCAAGATTTCCGCCTGGCACTACGGCAAACAGGGCGTGCTGCTCGTGATCTTCAAGCAGCCCAACGCCAACATCATCGACACGGTCGACGGCGTGCGCAAAGCGCTGCCGCGGCTGGAGGCGGCGCTGCCGCCGGGAATAGACGTCTCGGTGCTGATCGACCGCACCGGCCCGATCCGCGCCTCCATCGCCGACGTCAAGTTCACCATGTTGATCACCATCGCGCTTGTGGTCGGCGTGATTTTTCTCTTCCTGCGCGATGTGTGGGCGACTCTCATTCCCGGCGTCACCGTGCCGCTCTCGATCGTCGGCACGCTCGCGCTGATGTACGCGCTCGGCTACAGCATCGATAATCTGTCATTGATGGGACTGACGATCGCCGTCGGCTTCGTGGTCGACGACGCCATCGTCATGCTGGAGAACATCTACCGGCACATGGAAGCCGGGATGGGCCGCCTGGAGGCGGCGCTCAAGGGCTCGGGCGAGATCGGCTTCACCATCATCTCCATCAGCCTGTCGCTGATCGCCGTGTTCATCCCGATCCTGTTCATGTCGGGCATCGTCGGGCGGCTGTTGCGCGAATTCGCCGTGGTGGTGACGATGACCATCGCCATGTCGGCTTTCGTTTCGCTGACGCTGACGCCGATGATGTGCTCGCGCTATCTCTCCGATCAGAAGCATGCGCGGCACGGCTGGTGGTACATGAAGGCGGAGGCTTTCTTTGACTGGCTGCTGGCCGCCTACGACCGTGGCCTGAAATGGACGTTGGCGCACCGCCCGGTGATGCTCGGCATTCTGCTCATCACGGTTGCCGCCACCGTTTACCTGTATGTGGTCATGCCCAAGGGTTTCTTCCCGCAGGAAGACACCGGCTACATCCAGGGCATTTCGGAAGCCGCGCAGGATATTTCATTCGCCGCGATGACGCGGCACCAGTTTGCCGTCGCCGACATCATCGCGCGGGACCCCGGCGTCGCCGACGTGGCCTTCGTGGTCGGCGTCACCGGCGGCTCGCAGTCAAACAACAACGGCCGTTTCTGGATCAACCTCAAGCCGCGCGGCGAGCGCAGCGCCTCCGCCGACCAGATCATCAGCCGCCTGCGGCCGCAACTGGCCAAGGTCCCGGGCATAGTCACGTATTTGCAGGCGCAGCAGGACGTCAATATCGGCGGCCGCGCCGCACGCTCGCAGTTTCAATACACGCTGCAGGACGCCAATCTCGACGAGCTCGGCGCCTGGGCGCCGGTCATGCTCGACAAGCTGCGCACCTTGCCGCAACTGCGCGACGTCGCCACCGATCAGCAGTCCAACGCCACGACCGCCGTGCTCACCATCGATCGCGACACCGCGGGCCGCTTCGGCATCCAGCCGCAGGTCATCGACGACACGCTCTACGATGCCTTCGGCCAGCGCTGGGTGACGCAGTATTTCACCCAGCTCAACCAATATCACGTCGTCATGGAGATTGATCCGAAGCTGCAGAGTGATCCCTCGACGCTCGATCAGATCTTCATCAAGTCGCCGACGACCGGACAGCCGGTCCCGCTCTCCCTGCTCGTCAAAATCGATACCAGCAAGACGAATTATCTCACCGTCAGTCACCAGGGCCAGTTTCCAGCAGTGACGATTTCGTTCAATCTCGCCAGCGGCGTGGCACTGAGCGCTGCGCTCACCGCCATCGACAACGCCGCCAACCAGCTGCACAAGCCGGCGGCCCTGCAAGCCACGTTCCAGGGCACAGCCGAGGCGTTCCAGGCGTCGTTGACGACCCAGCCGCTCCTCATTCTGGCGACCATCGTCGCCGTCTACATCATCCTCGGCATGCTTTACGAGAGCTACATTCATCCGATCACGATCCTGTCGACGCTGCCCTCGGCCGGGCTCGGCGCCCTCCTGATTCTCCGGGCGGGCGGCTACGACCTCAGCATCATCGCCATGGTCGGCATCATTTTGCTCATCGGCATCGTGAAGAAGAACGCCATCATGATGATCGATTTTGCCCTGGTCGCCGAACGCGAAGCGGGAAACACTCCCGAGCAGGCGATCTACCAGGCGTGTCTGCTTCGCTTCCGCCCGATCATGATGACGACCATGGCGGCGCTGCTCGGCGGCCTGCCGCTGATGCTCGGCAACGGCACCGGCGCCGAAATTCGCCGGCCGCTCGGCTTCGCCATCGTCGGCGGCCTCATCGTCAGCCAGTTCCTGACGCTTTACACCACGCCAGTGGTCTATCTCTACCTCGACCGCATCAACAAATGGCTCAGCGGCGCGCAGGCCAACAAGCCGTCGCATACGCAAGCGCTTCTCATGAAAGCAGGATGATCGCAGATGGACCAAGGTTTTGCTGAGGCTCGCAAGGGCTTCCCCCTTTGCATGAAAGCCCCCCGCACAAATCTTCGGCATCGCCCGCGAGCAAGCTTGACTGCGCCCGCCAGTGAGGCACAACAACGTACTGAAAAGGCAACAGTTTTTTATTATTCCAAAGTAAAACTGAGGCTTTTTCACGCCGCCGCCAGCGCGACAGCACGTCCCGGCAAAATGTCACGCCACAACGTCATGGCGTCACATTTATTCCGCACTCAGCCAGGCTGGCGCGGCGGCAACAACGAAATGAAGACCGAGGAACTTGCAATGCAAACTGATCGGCAGGCGCAACGATCGAATCAAGTCCGCGCGTCGCGGCGTCCTCGCCTGCGCGCATTCGGCGCAATGGTCGGTGCGTTCGTCATCGTGATGCCATTTGTGCCCGCGGCGTACGCGCAGGGTGCGCCTGCCGCACCGCCAGCGCAGTCTGCAACCGCTCCCGTCTCGGCGCCGGCTGCGCAAGCGCCCGCCCCCGCCCCCGGCCCGGCCGCCCAGCCGTCCGCTCCGCCCAATACCTCCCAACCCGACACCGCCCCGCCCGACACCGCGGCTGCGCCAGCACAGCCCCCGGCTGCGAATGCCGCTTCGCCTGGTCCGCAAACCGGGGCGGACAACGCGCCTGACACTTCGAGCGCCACGCCACCGGCCCCGGCGGCCGGCGAGCCGTCGGTCGGCGGTGAGCTGCTTCCGCAAAAGCTTTCGTTCGAGCGCATGTTTTTCGACGCCGACCGCGTGGTGAAGGCGGTGATGATCGGGCTCGCGCTCGCTTCGTTCGTGACCTGGACGGTCTTCATCGCCAAGACGCTTGAGCTGCGCCGGGCGCGCAGCCAGGTGCGGCGCGGCCTGCGCACGCTGCTCGATGCCGCAACGCTCGCCCAGGCGCA
>JASHVN010000620.1 GCA_030044555.1 Xanthobacteraceae bacterium
ACGCTGATCAGGTTTGCCATTTAACTATGTTCCGACGCGACTGGGAAAGAGGCAAGCTCGAAGATGGAAGCAACATTTTCCGATGTACGAACTCGGATCATAGAAAGGGAGTATGCGGGTTGCAAGCCGACTGGCTTTCTCGATCGATGCCGATTGACCCCGGCGCAATCGGCTCCGTTGATCGTTCATTCAATTTATCGCCGTCGGCTGGATTCGCCAGGGACCGCGATCCGAATCCGAAGACGAAATATTGCAACATTAGCCAGATCGAATACACGACGTTCAGCAAAGCCATGTAGATCGTCACATCAACGCCAAGCGTCCGCGAGAAATCGAAGCCGTTGCCGTCGGCGCCAAAGAAAATATACATGTTCAAATTAAGCATCAGCGTCAGCATGACGGCGTCGAGCAGGCGCGCCCGGTCCAAGAACGCCCAGAACAGCGCCATGATGGCGACCAGCAGCAGATGATTTTCGTGAACGTTGGTGTAGAACATGCCGTAGCCGAGGAAGGCTATGATCGAAGCCTCGACGAATGCCAGCGTGGTCCGGTTTGACCGATAGAATTTGAACAGCGCGGCGGCATAAACCAGATACGCCAGCGAGCGCGAACCGTATTTCACCAACGGATGATGGCTGATGCCGAGCAGGCTGTCGACCAACGCCCCATCGCGCAGCGTATGCGTCTTGAATTCGACATAGGCAGTGTAGAGCCAGTTGAGGTTGAGGCCAAGCGAGCTCAAATGATCCTCGCCGGTGCCGCGCAGAAACGCACGGATCATGTCGTTTCCGAAGATCGCATAGGCGATGAGCACGACTGCGATCCCCGACAGCAGCGGAAGGCAATCCAGAACCTTGAATTTGCGCGGCAGGACAAACAGGACCACGAACGGTCCCAGAATTATTGGCTGCCATTTGACCAGGCAGGCGACCGCGTATGCGGCCACACCCCAGGCCCGAGAGCCGCGGTCAAACAGGAACAGCGCCAGCAGAAAGAAAAATAGGAAAAATGGATCAATGTAGGAGAGCATGAGACCGTTAGGCACCAGCGCCATAAAGACCGCCAGACCGAAAACTGGATGCCAACGGCCGCGCCAAACGGCCGCGATGCCGGCACAGGCCAGCATAAACGCCGAAATCAAAAGCTTGACGGTTATGAAATCGGTGAGCGATAGCCGGTCGGCGATCTTGGACGCCGCGCCGAGAATCATGATCCCGAGCGGCGGATAGTCCGTTTGCACCCCGCCCATAACAGCATGAAGGCTGCGGAAATGATCGCCCTTGAACAGATTCAATGCCGGCGAGCCATTGCCGACGCCGAGATTGACCACGGTCGAATACAGTGAGCGAATACCGTGCGTGCGCGCCAAATCCATGTAGAGCAGCCAACGATTGCGGTCACCGACGCCGGGCGTGTTGAGAAACGCTATCTCAACGGACAGTATGACAATCACAATGACTGCAATCTGCCGCCAATCCATCGGGGCACTGACGGGCTTCATTCCGCAGGCTCCTGAGCCGGGATAATCCGGGGAATGACGCGGCCTTCGGCGATATGCAGATGTTTAATGTCGGCCACGTCGTTCAGTCTGCAGGCACTGGCGAATAGCGGTCCGTAGCGGAATACCAGCCGGGCATCGAGCTCGCCGGAAAACTTGACCCCGAGCTGTGCTAGGTCGGCTCTGAACAGCTGCGGTGCACCTCTGCCTTCCGCCGTCCAGCAATGGCTGAACTGCACCGGAAGCACCAGAAGCGAGGTGCCCCCGCTCCCGGCTTGGATCCTGAAACCGTCCCTCTCATAGGTTAGGGTGGCATCAATTGCCGGCGTCAGCGAACCGCCTAATGAGGCGTTCGCTATTACCGTCTCGGTAGGGTCGAAATTGACCGCGTGCATGGCGAGGAGCCCAGCATGAAAGTCAGCGGCCTCTGCCACCTTCGTCGGAGAGTAATTGCCGAGATTGGGCGTGCCAAGTTCGACGAGCCGCAGCGGTGGACGGTCCTTCAGCGGAAGGGCAACCAGTTCGCGGCCGATGGCGCCACTCTGGTCGGTTATGACGTAGCGCACGCCCCACAACTGCAGCATTTTCGGGTCGAGTCGCGTGAGGATGAGACCGGAACGAGTCTGCCGATCGGCGGGCCGCGCCATGAACTCGGTCAGCATCAGATAGTAGGGCGCGGTGATGAAGGTGAAATACTGATAAAGCGTCGGAATATTATAATGCCACAGACCGCTGATGCGGTGATCGTTCCGGGTGGCGTCCCAGCGGATCCCGTTCTCGCGATTCATGTGGCGCGCGGAAATCGCAGGCAGATCATCCGGCCAATCGATCGTGGCGACGCTGCCGCGATAGACCGTCCCCGGGCTTAGCGCGATCGCGCGTTGTAGAGACTGGGTGATCGGCGTTGGCGCAATGTTGGCATAGACCTGTTGGCCAGCGCAGGGATTGGGTCCGAACGTCGAAACGAAGTTGAAGGCGATCACCGCCACCAGAAAGGCGCAGAGTGTCACTTCTCTTATGGGCAGGCGACCCCAATCGTCGCGCACGCGGGTGACGAATAGGCCCGCAAACCGCGCCAGCAACGCCAACAATCTGGTCAACGCAAACGCACTGAAAATGGCGGCAAACGGCATGAACGTCGTTTCGAAATAGAACGGCGCCGAACCCCGGTAGTGGTGGTGGGACCACCAGACATAGAACAATCCGCCGCAGGCGAAAAAGAGCGCGGTCGCGACGAGATGAGTGATCGCAAGTTGACGCAAGCGGCTCGCTTTTTCGATAGCCGCAAGCGCAGCGCCGCCGATGCCGAGGCCGATCAGGAGAGAACCAAACGGCACCGCCGCGAAGAAAATCGACAACGCGCCGAGCGACGGATCGTCCCAGTCGAATTCATGGTCGAAGAACTGATAGGCGCTGTATTGCTCCGATCCGTAGAGATAAGCGGCCTGCCCCGTCAGCACGATGACGGCGAGTGCGAGCAACGCAGCGAGAAGCTTCTGCACAAAGGCCGAGCGGTTTGGCGCATACAAGAGCGACGCCCCACCGTAAAGCAGCACGCCGGGCGTGAAAATGACCATGGCGCCGGTGCTCATGATCTCGAGCGTGACGCACAGCGCCGGCAAACAGAAAAGGATGATCCGGCCGGGCGACCATTTGCCGTCAAGCGCCCATGCCGAAAGTATGATGCCGAGCGAGAGAATCATGCCCTGCATCCAATGCGGGTTGAGATGGAAAAAGCGGAATGTCAGAGCGAAATGGTGGACGATCAGCGGCGGGAAAAAGAATCCAGCAATCAAGGCACCGAGCAACGCAGTCGCGCTGCTGACCTGGAAATACACGGCGACCAGAAAGATCGCGCCGATCATTACCGCCACGTAGATCGCATAGGTTCCGAGAGGTCCTGGCGCAGGACGCCCCAACAACCGGTAGATGGCGCCCGGAATGGTGTAATCGTTAATCAACGGATAGTAGGCATCGAAACTCCCCTGCAGCGCATCGACGCCGGTTTGCGTGAACGGCGCGCGGTCGCGAGACTGGTAGTCGAGGTAGGTCTGCCAGCCTGCGCCATCCTGCTGAATTTCGAAGCAGGCTTTGTTGACGTTCATCGCATAACCAAGCGACAGCGCGCCGAGCAGCGCGCAAACCAGGACCACAAGAATCTTGGGCGAGATAGCAGCGTTTATCTGCATCGGATACGGCGGCGGCTCGATGCGATAAAATTGAACATTCAAGGATTGCGGGGCCGGATTCTAACCGTCGCGGCGACGTCTGGCCGGAGTGGCCATTATAGTTTTCAATCTTGAGTTTTCAATCTCGATGCAGGAGGATGCCATTTCCTCGGCGCGACAAGCACTTTGTGGATGCTTGCGCTCGCAACGCTGTTGAACGAACAGGATTATCGATTGCCTTGGGAGCGGCAAATCGTGGCACATTTCACAGGCGCGCGGCAATAGGGCAGGGCGATGCTGCGTGAAACATATAAGATGCTGGCGGAACGCAGCGACACATACTGGTGGCATCGCGCGCGCCGAGCGATGAGCGTCGATCTCCTGCGGCGTGCCGGGCTGAAACGCAGCTGCCGTCATCTCGATCTGGGCTGTGGTCCGGGCGGCAATCTAGCATTGCTGACGTCTATGGAACCGGCGCTGGTCGTCGGCCTCGATCTTTCGAGCTATGCCCTCGAACTGGCGCGGGCCGGCAACGGCAGTCGCGCGACGCTGGTACAGGCCGACTTGAAGGCGCGGCTTCCTTTCGCCGACCGTGCGTTCGATGTCGTGACTATTTACAATGTGCTTTATCATCAGTGGGTGGCGAACGAAGCGCCGGTTCTGGCGGAGGTCGCGCGGGTGCTGCAGCCCGGGGGCCTTCTCCTGGTCACAGAACCCGCCTTTCGGCTGCTGGCGCGCGAGATGGACCGGGCTGCCATGGGCCGCAAACGTTATCTCATTGGCGAAATGACAGAACTGTGTCAGCGCGCGGGCCTGAGGGTCCTGCGTGCAAGCTACTTCACCAGTTTCGGCTTTCCACTGCTCCTTGGCATGCGCGCGTTCGGCCACAAGGCGCGGCAGAAGGAAGAGGACGAACGCGCCAAGGCCGCCGACATGCGGCCTCTTCCCCGCACTGCCAACACGTCGCTCTATCTTGCGGCGCGGCTTGAGGCCACCCTGCTGGCGGCCGGCATGTACGTCCCATGCGGAACCACGCTGGTTTGTCTAGCCCGAAAGAGCTGACCCGCGGGGAACTGCGCGAGGAGCGGCAATAAGTCATGCGCTGAACGCTCAGAGCGAATTGCCAAGGCGGCAACAAACGGCTAATTTATGGCGCGTGCGGGGAGTGGGGGGGACATTCAGTGGCGCAGCCCGTAGTCGTTGCAACGCGAGCATCTCGCGAGGACCGCGCAGCGGTATCGATCGTTATTCCGGTTTTCAACGAAGAAGCGATCGTCGAGCAGAATCTAACGACACTTGCAACATTTTTCGATTCGCTGCTCGGCTCGGGAAAGTGGCTGTTCATCCTTGTCGACAACGGCAGCACCGAC
>JASHVN010000086.1 GCA_030044555.1 Xanthobacteraceae bacterium
GAGCGCGCGCAACCGATGCCGGCGTTCCCGCCGAGCATGACCGAAGCCGACCTTAGTCTCACCGTCCCGATCCGTTTTTCGCTGCGCTGAACTCTTTTCAATTTAGCCTCCCCGCCTGTGCGCCAGCAGACTACAATGCTGCGCACACGCGGAGGGACTTCATGCGTACCAAACAATGCCTGACAGCGGCGGACGTAAAGAAAATGCTGGCGGCGGCCGAGGCCGAGGCCGCCAAGAACAACTGGGCGGTGGCGATTGCGGTCGTCGATGACGGTGGCCATCTGCTCGGTCTTACTCGCCTGGACGGAGCGTCACCGATCACCGCCGAAGTGTCGATCGGCAAGGCGCGCACCTCGGCACTGACCAAGCGACCGAGCAAGGCTTTCGAGGATATGATCAAGGAGCGCCCGGCTTTTGCCAACTTCCCCGCCGGTATCCTGATCCAGGGCGCCGTACCGGTTGTCCAACAGAACGAGTGCGTCGGCGCCATCGGCGTCTCCGGTGTGCGGTCCCACGAGGACGAGCAGATCGCGCAGGCGGGCGTCGACGCGCTTGGATAGAGCGGGCTCTCGCCGATCGGAAACTTCGGGCACCGCAAGTCTGATCGCAAGCCTGATCGTCAGACGTGCGGCGGCCGGCCGGCGGCGACCATATAGGCCAGCAGGCTCGCGCACGCCGCCAAGAGGCCGACAACGAGCCACAGCGCATAGGTCTGCGGCGCGGCGCGTGGCCACAATCGCGTCAGTTGGGCCAAGCCCGGCACGCTCGCCGCGTCACAGGCGATCAACAGCCGCCAGACGTTGATTGGCAAGAGCGCCATGTGCAGGAAAAAGACCGGGTGGATATTCGCAATGTAGCCGAATGCCACAAACAGCAAATTACTGAGAATTGCGACCAGCCGCAGCGACACCATGGTGCGCATCAGAAACGATGCCAGCACGGCGCACGATGCGGCGTAACCGAGCGCGTCCGCCATGACCTCGCGTCCTCAGTTCGCGTCTTTGCTTTGCGATCCGCTTCGCCGCCTGTGCGCTCAGCTGCGCCAGAATGGTTTGTGTTTCTCCGCCTCGACGCCGGGCGGATAGCCGAGATCCTGCAAATCGCGTTGGGACAAGGCGGCAAGCTCGCGGCGCGACGTGATGCGGCGGCGCCAGTCGCGAAGCGTCTCAGCCAAACGTTGACCGCGTGCCTTGCTTGTTTGCGCCGGCAGGAAGACACGCGGCAGGAAGGCGTGGATGCCGGTGGAAACCGAATGCGTGCTCATGGCAAGCTCCCGTGAATGCTGCGTTGTCCACGGGCGGTTCCATCCCTTGCTTCTGCCGATTGTCCATGGCCGCGATGAAACGGCGATGACGAATCGATAACACGACTCGCTGTTCGCGCGGCATCCGAACGCGCAAGAAACGCGCAAGCAGCGCACAAGACATCGTTCTTGTCAGCAATTTGCGTGCCACCTCGCACGCGCAACGGATTTCGTCGTGCAAATCGCCCGGCGACGACTTGCAGCGCAATACAGTTCGCTCGGCGCCATCTCTGGCGTGGCTAAGTTTTAAGCTCGGCGCCACTGAACAAAGGCGAATCAGCGTCGAATACGTGAGCTTGCTTATAAAACGTCGCATGGTTGCGGAGCCGGATTACCGCTAAGGTGCAAACTGGCTGAAACGAATAAAATGCGGCCGGAGGGAAAGGCGTCCATGTTCGTGCGCAGCATCACGCTCGCTCTGTCGCTGACCGCCGTCGCGATGGCGCCGGCGCGGGCACAATCCGCCGCCGATTTCTATCGCGGCCAATCGATCTCGATGGTGGTCAGCTCCTCGGCCGGAGGCGGCTACGACACGCTGTCACGGGCCGTCGCCCGCTATCTCGGCAAGCACATTCCGGGCAATCCAACCGTGATCGTGCGCAACATGCCGGGCGCCGGCGGCATCCTGGCGATGAATTACCTCGCCCATGTCGCCCCCCGCGACGGCCTGACCATCGGCCAGGTGCAGAACAACACGCCGTTCGAGCCGCTGTTCGGCACCAAGGAGGCCGATTACGACGCCACCAAAATGATCTGGCTCGGCACCCCTTCGGTCGAGACTGCGCTCTTGATCGTGTGGCACACCTCGCCGGTCATGACGATCGAGGACGCCAAGCGCATCCCGATGACGGCCGGCGCCTCCGGCGCCAACTCGACGCCGAGCTTTTACGCCCGGCTGTTGAACGAATTGTTGGGACTCAAGCTCAAGATCATTCCCGGTTATCCCGGCCAGAACGAGGCTTTTCTGGCGATGGAAAGCGGCGAACTCGATACCTACGGCGACACCTTCTGGTCGGCGCTGACCTCGACCAAGCCGGATTGGATCAAGGAGAAAAAGATCCGCATCCTCCTCCAATATGGTCCCGAAAAGGAAGCGGCGTTGCCCGACGTGCCCTACGGCCCCGATCTGGTCACGAGCGAGGACGACAAAAAGCTGTTCGAGGCCGCCTATGCGCCGCTTGCCGCCGGTCGGCCGTTCGTGGCGCCGCCCGGCCTGCCGGCGGAGCGCACCGCCGCCCTGCGTGCCGGATTGCTCGCCACCTTCAAGGACCCGGACTTCCTCGCCGACGCGGCAAAGAGCCGCCTCATCATCAACAAGCCCACGTCGGGCGAAGCCATGCAGGCGGAAATCGCCCACGTCTATCAAATGCCTGCCCGCATCATCGACCGGCTGCGCCGCATCGCACAGCAGCAGTGAAGGCCGCGATCAGAGCATGATCCCGAAAAGTGGATACCGGTTTTCGGAAAAGATCATGCTCCAACAATGAGCTAGCCGTCGAGCTCCTTGAAGTAGCGATAGATGCCCCACTGACTGAACGGGATGCGCCGGTCCGAGGCAAGGTAGGCCGCAACGCGCGGGCGCTTGGCGACGCGGTCGTGCAGCGCGACCAAGAGCGGCACTTTCCGCTCGAAGCGCTTCATGCGCTTGGGGAAGGCGTAGCGCAGCCCCTCGACGATCTGGAACATCGACAGGTCGACATAGCTGGTGCGCCGGCCGACCATGTAGGTGCCGCCGTTGTGTTTGAGCACGCGTTCGAAATAGCCAAGGAATTTCGGCACCCGATAGCGCCAAAAATCGGCGGTGCGGCGCTTCGCCGGCTCCTTCTGCTCCTCGTAATAGAGCCAGCCGGACACCGGGTGGTGCGTATCGTGAATATGCACCACGAGATCGGTCACCGTGAGCTGCAATTGATGCGCCCACAGCCGCCCTGCCTCGTCGCGCGGCGAAAGGTTAAGCCGCGGACCGAGATAAAACAAAATCAGCGCGGTCTGCGCGATGATGTCCTTGCCGGCCTTGAGAAACGGCGGCGCATAAGGCGGATGCGCGAGCCGCGCGCCTTCGAGCAATTTCTCCATGGCCGCCATGCCGCTTTTGCCGCGGCGGGCCACGTCGACGTAATCGGCGCCGGCTTCTTCCAGGGCGAGGCGGATGAATTCGCCGCGGCCTTGGATGGTCGGCCAGTAATAGAGCTCGTAGCGCATGGCCAGTGGTCCGATTCTAACGTTCGCATCCGGGTTCGGCAGGCTCTTATGCGAGTGTTAGAATCAAAGGACCACTAGCAAGTATAAGTTCTAGTGGCGCTTTTGGTTTTGACATTCGCTTCAAGAATTAGCGGCTGGGTCGTAGCGAATGTCAAATCCGCTCCACTAGCGCGCTGCGTTGTATTGCTCGTCGCTGACCGGCTCCAGCCATTCCACGTGCTTGCCGTCGAGCGCCTCCTGCATGGCGACATGCTCCATGACCGTGTTCGGGCCGGCGCCATGCCAATGCTTCTCGCCCGGCGGTATCCAGACCACGTCGCCGCCGCGGATGACCTTCACCTCACCACCCCACGTCTGCACGCGGCCTGAGCCCGACACGACGAACAGCGTTTGCCCGAGCGGATGGGTATGCCAATGGGTGCGCGCCCCCGGCTCAAAGCGCACGAGACCCGAGCGCAGGCGCGCCGGCGCCGGCGTCTCGATGATCGGGTCCTGCCAGACGGTGCCGGTGAAAGAATCTGCCGGGCCGCGGCGTGACGGCGCCGAGCCGCTGGGGCGAATGTCCATGTTTGTCTCCTCCGCGTTGCGAATCGTGCCGGCCTTCGCGCGGTCGCCTCAAAGGCAACAAAGGGCCGCGGCAGGGTAAGATAGACGAAATTATGCCGCGATACCCTGACTTATTCCCGCCACGCCATTCCGGATTGGCGGCCGGCGAGGAAGCGCGGTATTCTGCGAGAGTGGCGAGAGGGGAATTCAGTGCCGAATATTCTGCGGCCGGTTGCGCGCATCGGCGCGTTTGTGCGCCTTTTCATACTTCTCGGCTCCGCGCTGGCGCTCGGCGCCTGCTCGAAATGCGATGTGCCGGATTTCACCCATTGGGGTTCGCCGCCGCCACCGCACGCATGCGATTGAGTAACGCGCCGCCAGCGCCCTTAAACAGAGACGGTCGAAAAACAGACCGTTGAAACGAAATTTATCCGCGCCCGCCGCCTGGATCCCTGACGTCCGGGGAGCACACACCGGGCGACGCGCTATCCGACTCGTCGGCGTCGTAGCCGCTTGCGGGCTGATCACGGCCTCCATGCAGGTCGTCGCGCGAGCGTAAGTAAGGAGCAGCCAATTGCTGCGGAGAAAGCGTGCCGACCCCGGCCGCATCGCCGCCGCGCCAGCGGGTCCAGATCAGCCGACACAGCATCGCCCATAGCGCCAATTGGAAAATCAATCCGCAATAGGAGGGAATGCTCCCCAGCTGGTCCACCAGGCCTCGGCCGAACAAAAGTCCCAGCAGACCGCAGCCGAGAAAACCGGCGGCAAAGCCGCCGATCCATCCGCCGCTTTGGAACAAACCGGTGAGCGAGCCGCCGGGATGAGCCGGTGCGACAGCTTGCAAGCTCATGGGAGATTGGCCCGTAACCGCCGTTTGCGCGGCGGCCGCAGAAACCAGCAGCATGAGGGCGCCGGCGCCGCCGACCCCGAAGCTCAATCCATCCGCCAGCGACACATCTGCATCATCCCCGCCAACCAGCACAACGGCTGTCAGCAGCACTAATCTGGCAAGCGTTTGCAACCTATGAACGTATAGCACGGCTGGTATGTCGCCTCTTCATTGGCTCTTTCAACGCTCGAGCCGCCGCATTCCGCCACGCGCCGCATCCAAGCGACGCATCGCTGCATCTGCTACCGAAGGTAGGCGATAAAAAAGCGGCGAAATCTGCCGCAAAGCGCCGCGCGCGCGTCTGTCGCACCGCCAAATAGTCTCGCACCGCTAAGGACTCTGCCCCGTTTTGTCACCCATTATCACGACCCGCACTTTATGCCGCCGCCGAACTGAACTCCGCCAATGCACGGCGGCGCGTCAGGCCGCCATCGTCTCCTTCACCTTTTCGACGAGCTGCTTGAGCGTAAACGGCTTCGCCAGGAAATCGAACTGCTGGCCGTCGGCGGGCAAGTGCTTTTGAAAGGCATCCTCGGCGTAGCCGGAAACGAAGATGATTTTCAGGCTCGGATTGCGATTGCGCAATTCGCGCAGCAGCGTCGGCCCGTCCATCTCCGGCATGACCACATCGGATACCACGAGGTCGACCTTGCCGTCGGACTTTTCCAGCACGTCGATCGCTTCCACGCCATTGCCGGCCTGCAGCACGGTATAGCCGCGCGACGTCAGCCCTCGGGCGTTGAGCGCGCGCAATCCTTCCTCGTCTTCGACCAGAAGAATGGTGCCTTCGCCGGTCAGATCGGCGCTGGCGGCGCGGCGCACGCGTTCCGTTGCCTCCATCGCGTCAGCGATTGCCGGAGCTTCGCCATTGACGATACCTGCCTCGCGCGCGCTCGCCACTTGCCGCGGCAGGAAAATGCGGAAGGTCGTGCCCTTGCCTTCCACGCTGTCGAAATAAACGAAGCCGCCAGTTTGCTTGATGATCCCGTACACCGTGGACAGGCCGAGGCCGGTGCCTTTGCCCACCTCCTTGGTGGTAAAGAACGGCATAAACACCTTGTCATGGATCTCTTCCGGAATGCCGCCGCCGGTGTCGCTGATTTCGATGAGCACGTAATCGGCCGCGGGCATCCCCTTGGCCTGGAAACGCGTGGACTCGCCCGCGGTGACGTTGCCGCTGCGCAGTTCCAGGCGGCCGCCGTTCGGCATGGCGTCACGCGCGTTCACCGCCAGGTTCACGATCACCTGTTCGAACTGTGACAGGTCGGCCTTGACCGGCCACAGGTCGCGGCCATGCACCACCTTCAGAGGGATCTTCTCGCCGATCAAACGGCGCAGCACCACGGTAAGATCGTTCAGCACATCGCCGAGATTGAGCGTCTCCAGACGAAGCGTCTGCTTGCGGGAAAACGCAACGAGATGCCGCACCAGGCTGGCCGCGCGATTGGCGCTCTGCCGGATCTCCATGATGTCCTTGAACGAGGGATCGGTCGGCTTGTGGGCGTTGAGCAGGAAATCATTGGCCATGATGATGGCGCTCAACATGTTGTTGAAGTCGTGCGCCATGCCGCCGGCGAGCTGGCCGATCGATTCCATCTTCTGCGTCTGGACGAGCCGGTTCTCAAGCTCGCGTTGCTCGGTCGTCTCCAGCGCATAGACGATGGCCGCTTCCTGGTCGCGCTCCTCTTCCTCGATGGCGGTGACGTAGAAGCGCCCGAAGCGTTCGCCGGTCCCGGCGAGCGTGGCGTCGACCGGCGCGATATCGCCCTTGCCCTGCGCCGCCTGGCCGATCGCGGCTTCCAGCGCCGGCCAGTCGCGATCGGCAACGATGGCGCGAATCGAGCGGCTGCCGCCGTCGC
>JASHVN010000621.1 GCA_030044555.1 Xanthobacteraceae bacterium
CGTGCGTCGATGATCCACATGAACTGCGCGTCCCAGTATTTCTGCTTGGCGCGCGCCTCGTCGGTAGCGATCAGATAGGGCCGGTCGCCGACCGGCCAGAGCGTGTGGTTCGAGCCGGGAAACGGCGGCGCCCATTTGGTGTGACCGACGAGCTTCATGTCGCGCAGGTCGCTGCAGTCGATGATGGAGATGCCGCCGCCCCACCAGGCGCAATACATGCGGTTGCCACGGATCATCGGCGGCCCGTGCAGGGTGGTCGCCTCCTCGGCCGGATGCGGATCGTTGCCGACCTCGTCGGAGTCGGTCTTCATCCACGGCAGGCCCCAGATGCTGATCACTTCCGGCTTGAGCGGGTCCTTGATGTCGAGCGTCCAGATCACGCGCCGCGTCCAGCCCGGCGCATCGTTGGGCATGAACGCGAGCCCGCGGGATAGATCGACGCCGAAACGGTGCGGACCGGAGCCGGGCATGTCGTAGAAGCCGACCGGCTTGGGCGCCGACGGCGTCGACACATCGAAGATGAAAAAGCCGGCGCGCGCATTCCTGCCCTTGTCGCCGGCGAGCCGCTCGGAATTCACGTAGAGCAGATCATCGCCGACGATGCGCAGCTTGTGGCAATGAATGCCGGGCGGCGCGCGGAATTCGCCGACTTTCTGCGGCTTCTTCGGATCGCGCACGTCGTGCACGGTGAAGCCTTCCGGCCCGTTATAGCTCGAGCCGCCGACCGCACCCACATAGGCGTGGCCTTTATGGATTTGCACCAGCGAGCCGCCGCCCCACGCCGCCGACGGGTCGTGGCCGATGCGCCGGAAATTCTTCGCTTCTTCGGGATAGGTGGCGGGCATGGTCGTTCCTCATTGTTTTATCTCCCTCTCCCCGCCTGCGGGGAGAGGGTCGGGGTGAGGGGCTCTTTCCACCAAGCTCAAGCAAACGGCAAGGCCCCCTCACCCGCTCGCTACGCTCGCGACCTCTCCCCGCACGCGGGGAGAGGTCTATATGTCACTGCACCATCTGCATCGCGTGATCATAGTAGGATAGGTCAATATAGCGCCGCGGATCGGCGGGCTTTCCGCCTTCGACCTCGGCGCGTAGCGCCAGCACATTCTTGAAGCCTTCGAGATCGAACTTGGCGTCGCGGGCGAAGCCGAAACCGGGCTCGGCCATCAGCGCGAGGCTCTTTTCGGCGATGTCCTGCGGCAGCTTGAAATTCTCCATCAGGATCGCGACCGCCGCGGCGCGGTTCTTCGGATCGAGCGACCAGCGCAGCGCTTCCACATAGGCCGCGAGGTATTGTTCGAGCGTTTGCGCGTGCTGTTGCGCCCAGGCGCGACGCACGAAAGCGCCACCGGCCTGATACGGACCGAGCATGTCAGTGGTGCGGCCGAGGCTGTGCAAACCCTTCGCCGCGGCTTGCAGCGAGAACGGCAGATTGAGAATCGCCCCGGCATTATTCTTGTCGCTGAGAAGCGCCTTCAGCCGCCGTCCGCCGTTGCCGACCGCATTGAGCGTATAATCCTTGCCCTCGGTCAGGCCATGCTGCAGCAGAATCTTCTTCGCCTGCAGCGCGTAAGCGGTGTTGGTGGCATCGACCACGATGGCGTGGCCGCGAATATCGGCAAAGTCTTTCACATAATCCTGCACGTAAAATTCGTTGGTGCCGGAGTCACCGCCGCCGACAATCACGACATCTACCTTGGCGACATCGATCATCGCAACCGCGTTGTCGACGGCCGAATGCACGATATCGGCGCTGCCATTGGCCAGCGCCTCACGCTGCGCCTTCGAGCCTTTGGTGAACTGCAGGTCGACAATGAGCCCGTGCCTGACGAAGAAACCGCGATCGCGCGCCACGTAAAACGGCAGCGCCCGCGCGTTTGGAAAGGTGTTGAGGTGGATCAGGGTCGGTTCAGCCGCCGGCGCAGAGACGGCGAGGCCAAAGACTCCGAGAAAGAGCGCGATGGCCCGGCAGACTGCGCTGATTTTCATAGATCCCCGCGTCTCATGCATCATGCCCGGTCACCCGGGTCCGGCTATCGGCCGGCCCAGGTGCAAGCTTGTGCCGGGCATCCTCGTCTTGCTAGCGAGAGAGATTAAAGACGTGGATGGCCGGGACAAGGGTCCCCCAGCCGCGCTCGCGGCTGGGATCTCCGACCCGGCCATGACGATGTCGAGGATCGCAATCGTGGTCGACCGCGCCCCACCAGTCGATGCCAGCGTCCCCGTGCGCACGGACTTGTTCGGCCACCCCAAGGGCCTCACCTTCCTCTTCACCACCGAGATGTGGGAGCGTTTCTCGTTTTACGGGATGCGCTCGCTGCTCGTGCTCTACATGACCAAGTATCTGCTGCTGCCGGAGCATGCCGGCACGGTGATCGGATTGAATGGCGTGCATCGCGCGCTCGAAGCCGTGTTCGGACCGCTGCCGGTGCAGCCGCTGTCGTCGCAAATCTGGGGCTTCTACACTGCGCTGGTTTATTTCACGCCGATCTTCGGCGGCCTCCTTGCCGACCGCGTGCTCGGCCGGCGGCGCACGGTGGCCATCGGCGCGACGCTGATGGCGATCGGCCACTTCATGATGGCGATCGAGCAGCTTTTTCTGTTCGCGCTGTTGCTGCTCATTCTCGGCAGCGGCTGCTTCAAGCCGAATATTTCGACGCAGGTCGGCGGCCTCTACGCACCCGGCGATCATCGCCGCGACCGCGCCTATTCGATCTTCTATGTCGGCATCAACATCGGCGCCTTTCTGGCGCCGCTCGTCTGCGGCTCGCTCGGCGAGGAAGTCGGCTGGCACTACGGCTTCGCCGCCGCCGGCGTCGGCATGTGCATCGGGCTGTGCATCTATCTCTACGCGCTGCCGCTCTTGCCGGCGGACGACGTGCACAAGCCGGCCTCCCCCGCAGCACAAAAACGTTCGCTCGACCGCGAGGAATGGCGCGCCATCATCGCGCTGCTCGTTCTGTTCATCCCCAACACGTTGTTCTGGGGCTGCTACGAACAGATGAGCAACACCATCGTGCTCTGGGCCGATGCCAACACCGACCGCACCCTTCACCTGTTCGGCTTGAGCACGCAAATCCCGACCACGTCGTTCCTGGCGTTCAATCCGTTCATGATCTTTGCGTTCACGCCGTTCGTCGTCGCGCTGTGGACGCGGCAGGCGGCGCGCGGCAGCGAGCCGTCGACGATCAGCAAGATGGCGCTCGGCTGCTGCGGCCTGACCATCGCCTATCTGATCATGGCGCTCGCCGCGTTTCACTCCGGCGGCGTCCAGGCGAGCTGGCTATGGCTCCTCGGTTATTTCGTCGTGCTCACACTCGGCGAGCTTTATCTGTCGCCGGTCGGGCTGTCGTTCGTGACCAAGGTGGCGCCGGCGCGATTGCTGTCGATGCTGATGGGCGTGTGGCTGGCTTCAGATTTCACCGGCGGTTTTCTCGCCGGCTATATCGGCAGTTTCTGGAGCCGCATGGAAAAGTCGGAATTCTTTCTGATGATCGCCGCCATCGGCGCTGTGGCCGGGCTGATGATCTTCGCCTGCCGCTGGGTGCTGAGTGGGCTGGTGCGGGATTAAGCACCTCTCCCCGCCGTGCGGGAGAGGTCGGATTGCGAGCGGCAGCGAAGCAATCCGGGTGAGGGTGCCTATCCGCGATTCTGAGCCAAGCAGCAAAACCCCCTCATCCGGCTCGCGGCTGTGGGCACCCCAAAAAAATCGCGTCGCGATTTTTTGGGGGACCCTTGCCGCTCGCCACCTTCTCCCCGCGCGCGGGGAGAAGAAAATCGATGCGTGGCCGCCGCCTCTCCGTCCGCGCCGTCCCGCACCTTCCCGCTTGACTCACACATAACCCGTGGGTTATCGGTCTCATTAATAACCAGCGAGTTATGCGTTCGATGCCGACCGCTCACGACATACTCTTTCGAACGCTCGCCGATCCGACGCGACGGGCAATCTTCGAGCGATTGTGCCGCGACGGCGAGCAGACCGTCGGAGCGCTCACGGCGCGGGCCAAGGTCTCGCAGCCGGCGGTGTCGAAGCATCTTGCGCTGCTCAAGCAGGCCGGGCTGGTGCGCGACCGCCACGCGGGCCGGCAGACGCATTATAGCGCGCAGATCGGCGCACTTGCCCCGCTGATCGACTGGACCAGCCAGATGGCCGGATTCTGGCAACGCAAGTTCGATGCGCTGGAAGACCTGCTCAGAAGAATGGATCAATGAGCAAGCCTGCGGCCGAAACGCGCTCCGTTGTTGTCGAGCGGGAGTTCCCTTTTCCGCCGGAAAAGATCTGGCGCGCCCTCACCCAACCACACCTGATCGAGGAGTGGCTGATGAAGAACGACTTCAAGCCGGTCGTGGGTCATCGTTTCAATCTTCGCAACACCCCCCGCCCCGATGTGAACATCATTCTTGACTGTCAGGTCTTGGCCGTCGAGCCGAACAAAACGCTGTCCTACACGTGGAACTTCAACGATGCGGCCAACGGTCTGGTCAGCGTGGTGACGTTTACGCTCACGCCTACGCGCACGGGCACGCACCTGCGCATGGAGCAATCAGGATTCCGCCCGGATCAGCCGCAAAACTACCGCGGCGCCACCGCCGGGTGGCATCACTTCTTGGCCAGGCTGGAGCAGGTCTTGGCGCGGAGTGAGTGATGCATGACTGTGTTGGATAGAAGCGGCGTGTTTCTGATGATGACCCGTCATCCTGAGGTGTGAGCGAAGCGAGCCTCGAAGGATGCCCGGCCCGGGCCGTCGTCCTTCGAGGGCCGCTGCGCGGCCACCTCAGGATGACGGGTAACAGTGAGCGGACGTAGTGAACGGAAGGAGTAGCCATGAAGATCAAACTGACCAGCGTGTACGTGGACGACCAGGAAAAAGCACTGCGCTTCTACACCGGCGTGCTGGGCTTTGCGAAAAATGCCGATGTCAGCAATGGAGCATTTCGCTGGCTGACCGTGGCCTCACCCGAGGAGCCGGACGGAACCGAGCTGCAGCTCGCGCTCAACAACAACCCGGCGGCCAAGGCCTATCAGCAAGCCCTGTTCCAGCAGGGCCAACCCGCGGTGATGTTCTTTACCGACGACGTCGAGGGCGACTACGAGCGCATCAAAGGGCGCGGCGGTGAATTCAAGATGCCGCCGACCGAGTTCCCGGGCTCGACCGTCGCCCAGGTGAACGACACCTGCGGCAACCTCGTCCAGATCACCCAGCTCCAGCGCCGGTAGGGCCAGCCGGCTCGGGCTGTCTTTGCAGGGAGGTCTCATTGAGCTGGAACATGTGGATGCGGCAGATTCACCGCTGGCTGTCCATCATCTTCACGCTGACCGTGATTGCCAATTTCGTCATCATGGCGCTAGGGAAGCCTCCCTCCTGGGTGGTCTATTCGCCGTTGCCTCCGCTCTTCCTGATGCTGCTCACCGGCTTGTATTTGTTCGTACTGCCCTATACGGCCAAGGGACGGAGCGGGTGATGCACCGGCCACGAATGTGAACGGGCGATCGTGAGCGACAAGCAGAATGTGGCACCGGAAAGTTCGGCGGCGCGGGTCGCGCTGTGGCGCGCGCTGCATGTCGAGATCGATCCGCCGCCGCATGTTCTTGAGGACCGGGTCGGCCTGCAACTGCTGGCGCCCGATGCGGACTGGCGCCGCCGCGGCGACATGGACTCACAATTCACGCGGCCTTTCCGCGCGTCCATCGTGGCGCGTGCGCGTTTCATTGAGGACTCGGTCGTGGAACAGGCCAAGCGCGGGGTCAACCAGTATGTCATCCTCGGCGCCGGCCTCGACAGCTTCGCGCAGCGCCGGCCCGATGTCGCAGCGCGGCTGACTGTGTTCGAGGTCGATCAGCCGGGTCCGCAGGCCTGGAAGCGCCAGCGCCTGATCGAACTCGGCTTCGGCATCCCCGACCGGTTGCGCTTTGCGCCGGTCGATTTTGAGGCGGGCGCATCCTGGCGCGACGGACTCGCGGCCGCCGGTTTCGACGAAGGCAAACCGGCGATCGTGGTCTCGACGGGGGTGAGCATGTATCTCACCAAGGAGGCGAACGCCGCCCTGCTGCGCCAAGTCGCGGCACTCGCTCCGGGATCGACATTCGCCATGACGTTCCTGCTCCCGCTCGAATTGGCGGACCCCGACGTCCGCCCCGGCCTCGAGATGGCGGAGAAAGGAGCGCGCGCCAGCGGCACGCCTTTCCTCAGCTTCTTCACGCCGCCGGAAATCACGGCGCTCGCCCGCGACGCTGGCTTCAATGAAGCACGGCACATCTCGGCGGCCGATCTCACGCAGCGCTACTTCGCCGGCAGAACCGACGGCCTGCGCCCGCCGCTCAACGCCGAGGATCTTCTGGTGGCGACGACGTAGCAGGGGGCGGCGGCCTGGGTTTCCTTCGTCATGGCGGCCACGTCTTGGCAGCAAAACGCGCTAAAGCGCGATGATTTGAGGATGAATCATCATCGCGCTTTAGCTCTTTGTTTGCGCATGATCTTTTCGGAAACCGCTCCACACTTTTTCGGATCATGCGCTAATGCAGATGCCGCAGCTTGTCGGGATTGCGCACCACGTAAATTGCAGTGATCTTGCCGTCCTCGATGTCGAGCGCGGTGGTCTGCAGTTCGCCGTCGGATTCCCGCGTGATGAAGCCGGGCAAGCCGTTGATATATCCGGCACGCACCAGTGTCGAGCCATGCTGCCGGAAGTGAGCCGCCAGAAGCTCGTGAAACTTCATGACGGCCTCGAAGCCGACGAGAGGCTCCAGCGTCGCCAGCCGCTTGCCGCCGCCGTCCGCATGGGAACTGACGTCGGCTGCCAATAAGGCGCCGAGCGCCTTCATGTCGCCGCTGCGCGATGCGGCGAAAAAGGCCTCGGCGATTTCGAGGCTGCGCCCCCTTTCCACTTGGAAGCGCGGCCTCGCCTCGCGCACATGGGTGCGCGCGCGGCTGGCGAGCTGGCGGCAGGTCGCGGGGTCGCGCTGGATGGTCGCGGCGACCTCCTCAAAGGCGAGCCCGAACACGTCGTGGAGCAAAAAGGCCGCCCGCTCGAGCGGCGACAGCCGTTCCAGCGCCAGCATCAGCGGCAAGGTGACGTCTTCCTCCTGCTCCTCTTCCACGACGGGATCGGGCAGCCAGGGACCGATATAGGTCTCGCGCTTGCGGCGCGCCGACTTGAGCTGATCGAGACACAGCCGCGTGACCGACCGGCGCAGGAAGGCCTCGGGCTCGCGCACCTCGCCGCGGTCGGTCCGCATCCAGCGGATGAAGGCCTCCTGCACCGCATCCTCGGCGTCGGCCACCGAGCCGAGCATGCGGTAGGCGACGCGCATAAGCTTTGGACGCAGCGGCTCGAAGCTCGCCGCTGCGTCGTCGGGGCTGGCGGCCGTCGTCATCAGGCGACGGCCTTTTCGGCGGACTTTTCGGCGATCGCCTTTGCCTCAGCCGGATCAACAAACTGCTGGAAGCCGACCGCGATGCGGTTCCAGCCGTTGATGATGTTGATCATCAGGGTGAGCTTGACCTGCTCCTCCTTGGTAAACTCCGCCTGCAGGGCTTTGCGGGCAGCTTCCAGGTGGTGGCCTTCGCTGAGCCGCGTCAACGCGTCGGTCCAGCCAAGCGCCGCGCGTTCGCGCTCGGTGTAGCAGGGCGCCTCGCGCCAAGCCGACAGCAGGTAGATCCGCTGCTCGGTCTCGCCCTTCTCACGCGCCGCCGCCGTATGCATATTGAGGCAGTTGGCGCAGCCGTTGATCTGCGAGGCACGGATTTCTACGAGATGCACCAGCGTCGGGTCGAGGCTCGAAGCGACGGCCATTGACGTGGCGGTCCACTTCTTCATCAGTTCCGGGGCCGCGGCAAAGAGTTCGTTGGGGGTCATGGTTGGCGTCCTTCTATTGGGTTCCGACATCATGACGCGCCAGCATTCGCCGGTGTGACATGCGCGCCAAACTTCTTAGTATGTCGTCACGCGGGACGGGCAGGGCCATGGCGGGCATGAGGTTCCCTAGAGCTTGATCGAATTCGATTGAATCGCATCAAGCTCTGGATTTTCCTTTGAGCATGATCCCTCGGGTCAAGCCCGAGGGCATGCTTGTCCGAAAACCGGTTTCCGCTTTTCGGGATCATGCTCTAAGTGTCTGAAAACGGGCGATAAACGCCCTCGACTCCAATCACGAGGAATGCGGCCACCACCATGAAGACGAGCAAGAGCGCCGCGACGAAAGCAAAAGAGGCCACCTCCCCCTCCCGCCTGATCGATGCGCGGATCAAGGAGCTTGGCGATTGGCGGGGCAAGACGCTGGCGCGGGTTCGCGGCCTCATCAAGGAGGCCTGCCCCGAGGTCGTCGAGGAGTGGAAGTGGCGCGGCGTTCCGGTGTGGGAGCATGCCGGCATCATCTGCACCGGCGAGACCTACAAGGCCGCCGTGAAGCTCACCTTCGCCAACGGCGCCGAATTGGATGACCCCTCCGGTCTTTTCAATTCGAGCCTCGAAGGTAATGTGCGGCGCGCGATCGATATTCACGAGGGCGAGAAGATCAACGAGAAGGCGTTCAAGGCGCTCATTCGCGCCGCCGCGGAGCGGAACGAATCGAAACGGAAACGCTAGCGCATGATCCGGAAAAGTGTGAAGCGGTTTTCCGAAAAGATCATGCGCAAA
>JASHVN010000622.1 GCA_030044555.1 Xanthobacteraceae bacterium
TGCCGGGCAGCGAAGGCGCGGCCGGCATGGCCGCGCTCGTTGTCGACGCGGCGTTGGATTTTGCCGCCTTCCGCCGGCATCTCGCACGCCAACTGCCGGCCTATGCGCGCCCGCTCTTCGTCCGCATCAAAGAGCACATCGAGATCACCGCGACCTTCAAGCATCGAAAGCACGAGCTTAAGCGGGAGGGCTACGACCCCGGAGCGATCACGGACGCGATCTATTTCGACGACCCGGCGCGGGGCGCTTTCATCCGCCTCGACGCCGCCCGCTACTGGGACATTCAGGCGGGCACGGTGCGGCTTTAGACGCGCTCCCGATGCTGTTAGCACTTGTCACTCGGCGGCGACCTTTGTCGCCTCGCGCAGCGTGAAGTGATCGCCTTCCGGCCTCATTTCGAGCTGACGCTTATGAAGCCCGGCCAGTGTCGAGCGATGGCCGATGGAAACGATCGTGGTCTTCGGCAGCCGCTGCGCCAGCACGGCATAAAGCTCGGCTTCCAGCGGTTCCTCCAGCGCAGATGTCGATTCATCCAGCAACAGCCAGTCGGGCCGCATGAGCAACGCGCGCGCTATGGCGAGGCGCTGCTGTTCGCCGCTCGACAGGCGCTGCGACCATACCTCCTCGCGGTTGAGTTCGCCGACGAGATCGCCTAATCGCGCGTCGACGAGCGCAGTGTGGATGTCCTCATCCCGATAGGTGCCGGCCACCGCCGGATAAGTGACGGCGGAACGCAGCGTGCCGATGGGGATATAGGGCTTCGCCGGCAGCACCATGATGGACGTCCCTTCCGGCCTGCTGATGCGGCCTTCGCCGTAAGGCCAGATGCCGGAAATGGCGCGGAACAGCGTCGATTTGCCCGCACCCGACGGCCCGAAGAGCACGACGCTTTCGCCGGCCTTGAGCTCCAGATGTGTGTTCTCGACGATGTGCCTGCCGTCGGGAAGAAGAACGTCGACATCGTCAAGATCGATCGCCGACGCGCCGGCAGCAGCGGCAACGCGCGCAGGACCCGCATCGGCGAGCGCCTGCGCCTCGTCGATCGCGACATCGAATGAATTCAGGCGGTCTACCACCGACTTAAAGCCGGCGAGATACGTATAATAGTTGACGAAGAAGGTCAGCGCGCCCGCCACCTGCCCGAACGCTTGAGCCGTCTGCGTCATGGTGCCGAGATTGATCTTGCGGGCGAAATAGAACGGCGCCGTGAACACGAAGGGAATGATCGGAGAAAGCTGGCCGAAGGTCTGCGTGAACGTCCAGACCCGCATGCGGCGGTAGATGACGTCGAGGAAATTGGCCACCAGCGCCGTAAAGCGTCCGCCCAGAATGTTCTGTTCAGCCTTCTCGCCATCGAGGAGCGCGACCTGCTCGGTATATTCGCGCAGCCGCGCCAGCGAGAAGCGGAAGTCGGCTTCCATGTGCTGGCGCTGAAAGAACAGTCCGATCAGCGGCCGCCCGATCAGATGGGTGATCAGCGTTCCCACGGCTGCATAGATCAGCGCGACCCAGAACAGAAATCCGGGGAATGCGATGTTGGTGCCGGGCAGCGTGAACGATTCCGACAGGCCCCACAACACGATCGAGAATGAGACAAGCGTCGTCACGGTAGAGATCAGCGATATGGAAAAATCGTACAAGCCGTATGCGGCGTTGGAGCCATCGGAGCCGCCATTGATAAAGCGATAGATGTCTTCGGAAATGCGCTGGTCAGGGTTATCGGTCTGCCCGGCGATCAGACTGATCCGGTAATGATTGTGCCGATGAAGCCAGCGCGATACGAAATGGTCGGTCAGCCAGGTGCGCCAGCGGATGACCAGAATGTTCTGGACCAAGAACTCGACCACGGTCATCGCCACATAAACGAATGCCCAGGGCGTGAAGACCAGCAAGAGCTGGTACCAGAAGGTGGCGGCATCGCGATTTTGAATCGCGTCGAACCAGGCGGCGTTGAAAAAATTCAGGCGCACCAGAACGCCGACTTCGGCCTGGTTGATCACGACGAGAAAAACCAGCATCGCAATCGCGACGCGGCGCTCCAAGGCCGTATAGGCGGGGAACGGCCAGATGCGCGCGTCAGTCCGTTCGCTGGCGTTAAAATAGCGGTCGGCAATGCGCATGATCTGTCCGACCGTAGGGAACTGCGCCACCACGTAAACCAGGATCGAGAAGATGGCGACGGTCAGCGGCAGCGATTCGGGAATCCTGTCCGCCGCGAAATAATGCGGCCAGAGGCCGGCACGCGCCGCAATGACCGCAAGGCCGAACACCACTGTCTCGGTCGAGAAAATGCCGACAAAGATCTTGAGGAAGCTCGATATCCCGCTCGAACGAAAGGTCGTGGCCGCGGCGATCAGCGCAACGATGCCGAGCAACGCAGCCGAAATGTCCATTTGCAAGAGCGGCTGCACCAGCGCGGCAAGGCCGAACAATGCGACGACAAGGCTCAAGGATTTCATGGGTCTTTCTTCCGAGGTTCAGATGCAGCTCTGTTTGCGTGGGCTTGATTGGCCGGCCGATGAATGAATATGGGCCGCGCTTGGCGCATTTGGGCTTCAATAAACGCCGGCATTCTATCACACGTTCGTCGTATTGGTGCCGGCCTTAACGGTTGTGTGGGCGGGTTGTGATGGCAAACCTTGGACGCCACGCCTTGGACGCCACGGCACCGCACGATGAAGAGCCGCGCTCATCGGCCCGGCAACGTGTTGGCTCGTTTTATGGCCGGATTGGGTTCCCTTAAACCTGCGCGGCGGACGTGCATTTCGCAACTGCTGCGACTTAAGCAGAGTTCACTCTGCTTGCAACACCGGGACAAAGTTCCAGGACGATTGGCGCGGCAGGGCAGCCCTAGCCTTGAACGATCCCGGCGCCGATGCGGCACCGTGACGCGAAGCGCCTCACTGGCTTTTACGCGGTAGCGCCGGCATCAACGGTGAGCACAGTCCCGGAAATGTTGCGCGCGCTGTCGCCGAGCAAAAACACAACGGCGTTGGCCACGTCCTCAACGTCGGCGAGCCGCTTCAGGGCGCTGCGGCGAACGATACGCTGGCGCTCTTCGCCAGCGAGGCCATGGGTCATGTCGGTGTCCAAAAAACCAGGCGCCACGGCATTGACGTTGATGCCGAGCCGGCCCACTTCCCGCGCCAGCGAACGGGTAAAACCGAGCATCGACGCCTTGGTGGCCGCATAGGCCGAAAGGCCGCTATAGCCGGTAAAGCCGATGATCGAGGCGACGTTGACGATCCGCCCGATGCCTTCCGACATCATCGAGCGCACCACGTATTTGGTGAGCACGATCGGCGACAGGGTGTTGAGCCGCACCAGTTCTTCGATCCTCGCGTTATGCATCATCGCCAGCGCGCCGTCGTGACCGACGGCGGCATTGTTGACGAGGCCGTAAAGCGGACCGAATTGCTTGCGCAGGCTTTTGACCAATTCGGGAATCTCATCGACCTTGCCGAGATCGAACGGCGCAAAGTGCAGCGGCGCGCCGTTGCCGCGCTCCGCTTCGGCTATCGCCTCGCTGACTTGCTTGCTCTTGCTGCGGGCCACGGCGATCACTCGATAGCCGGCGCCGCTCAGCTTGCGCGCGATGCCGAGGCCGAGCCCGCGGCTCGCACCGGTGACGAGAACATTGCTCAAGGCTTCGGTCGCGGTCGCAGTCATGGCTGGTACTTTCGGATCAACCGCGCCGCGCCAGCTTGCCGGTACTGGCGACAGCGAGCGCGGGCACGAAACTGATGGCGGCGGGGACTTTGTGGCGCGGCAGCGCGTCACGGCAGAGTTGCAAAATATCGTTCTTGATTGTCGGCTCGTCCTCGGCCCGCTTGCATGACGATTTCAGAACCACGTCGGCGATCACGATTGAACCGGTGAGCGGACTGCGTTTCGGCCGCACCAGTGACATGCGCACCTGCGGATGCCGGTTGATGACGGCCTCAACCTCTTCCGGGTGAACTTTCAGACCGCCGATATTGATGATGCCTCCCTTGCGGCCGGCGAAAAAATAGCGATCGCCGCGCCGCTCCACCATGTCGCCGGTGTCGACGAAGCCGTCAGCGTCGAGGAGTTCTCCACCGTGGGCGCCGGCATAATGCGATGCAGCGCCTGGCGAGCGGATGCGCAGCGAGCCGTCGACGACTTTCATCTCAACGCCGCCGCGCACGCCTTCAAGATAGGCGGCGGGAAATCCGGCAAGGCCGTCGTTCACCGCAAAGCCGACGCCCGCTTCGGTCGAGGCGTAAGCATGGCCGATGGCAGCGTGCGGAAAGGCCGTGCGCAAATGGTCGAGAACAGCCTGGTCGGCGATTTCTCCAGAGAGACGGACGTAGCGCGGTGCAATCTTGCCGATCTCCGGCGACATCAGCGCACGGCGCCAATGCGACGGCGTGCCCGACAGATGCGTGACGCCGTGGCGAGACAGGCGGAGGAGATGATCAGCGACCGGCTCCTCGGCGCTGGACAAGACCAGCGAAGCGCCGCCGAGAATCGCGCGCAAAAATATCTGCAAGCCGCCGTAGCGGCGAATGTCGTAGAAGGTGGCCCATACCATGGATTCGGTTTCGGGCCCGGTTTGCGGCTGCGGCGCGATCGCCGCGGTGAGACCGGCGAGATTGTGCACGACCATCTTCGGCACGCCGGTCGTGCCGGACGTAAGCAGCACCCACTCGGTGCGAACCTCATCGAAGCGGCCGTCATCGAGCGGCACCAGGCTTGACGCACAGGCGATCCGCACAGGAACGTGAGAAAAGCCTTCTTGCGGCGCGCCGCCGTCAAACACCACAGCATCGATGTCCGCGTCCGCGATCAGCGCAGGAAGATGCGCGCGATCGACATCCGGCGGCAAAATCGTCAGGCGCCGCGCGACCCCGTCAAGCTCAATCAGCGCCAGCGCGCTCGTGAGCTGGCTTGCCGTGGCAATGAGAACCGAACGTCCGCGCAGATCGCCCAGGCTGCCGTGCAAGCTCGTTGCCGATGCCAGCGCGGCGACGCGGACCTGCCCGGCGCGATCGAACAGGCACTGGTCAGCGTGTGCGTTAGCGATGTGCCGGCGCAGCGGCATTTTCATAGGCCTTGACGAAATCGCCGACCGTGACCGGGAATTGCATCTCCTCGGACGCGGTGAACGGATCGACGCCGAGCCGATCCTCCAGCCGGGCGACCAGCACGGCGATGCCAAGTGAATCGAGACCGGAATCGAGGAGCGCCAGATCGTCGTCGAGCGGAGCCAGCGTCTTGCCGTGCTCGCGCGCTACCTGCTGCATCTGATCGATTATGGTTAATTTTATCGACATTGTTCCGCCACCTACTGTTTGTTCATTTGCTCTCGGTATATTCGCCTAACACTTACAATCAAGTTCACGACACAGTCGTGGTCAACGCGAATGCCTGCTCCCGCGCCGTCAATCCGCTGCCGACAGATCGCCGAAAGCGACGTTGACCCCATTACCGATTTGCTCGCGCGCGGCTTTCCGGTCCGCGACCATGCTTTTTGGCAACAAGCGCTGAAGGGCCTGAGCAGGCACGAGCCGCCGCCGGGCTTGCCAAAATATGGTTATCTCCTCGAAAGCGGCGGCGTTCCTGTCGGCACGCTGCTGTTGATCTGCGCGACGACGCGAGCCGGCGACAAGCTCGCGGTGCGGTGCAATCTCTCCAGCTGGTACGTGGAACCCGCCTTCCGCTCATACGCGCCGCTCCTCGTCTCCCGCGCGCTCGCGCACAAAGACGTCACTTATCTCAATGTCTCGCCGGCGCCGCACACCTGGCCGATCATCGAAGCGCAGGGTTTCTCGCGTTATTGCGATGGCGTCTTCGTCGCCGTGCCGGCGCTGAATGGATTGTTCGGCGGCACGAAAGTTAAGGTCTTCGACGCCAAGACGCGACCGCCGGTCGCGCACGAGCCGTTCGAGCAAGACATGCTTCTGCAGCATGCGGAACTCGGCTGCATCAGCCTGTGGTGCGCCACGCCGGAACGCGCTTATCCCTTTGTGTTCCGGCCGCGCCGGGTGAAGAAAGTGGTGCCGTGTGCGCAGCTCATCTATTGCCGCGACGTGGCTGATTTGGTCCGCTGCGCCGGGCCGATCGGGCGTTATCTCGCCCGGCGCGGGATCCCATTCGTCATCGTCGATGCCAACGCGCCCGTCGCCGGGCTGATCGGCATTTACCGCCGCGGCAGCATGCCCAAATATTTCAAAGGCCCGCAACGCCCGCGCCTGGGCGACCTCGCCTATACCGAATACGCGGTGATGGGCGTTTAAATCGTCAGCGCCTTGCGCAGGCTCGCCGGCCATTGCGGCAGATCAAGACCATGGGTGGCGAACAGCGCCAGCGCCAACCGATCGATGCCGAACGCGACGCAGCCGGTATGCGCCACCTCGCCTGAGGCGGTGCGGATATTCCAGGTCGAGCCGAAATGGTCGCGATGATAGTTGAAGCTCATGCATGCCGTCGGCTGTTCGGCGGAGTGAACTGGAATGAGCAGCTCGAATTTCAGCTCCTGTTCGACCTGACTGACCGCCATCAGCTTGCCGCCGCGACCAAAGAACGGATCGCTGGCATGATCGATGCGCCAGCTCAGGCCCAAGCGGTCGGCGAAACTTTCCGCCAGTTTCATCCAGCGGCGGCGGAATGCGTCGATCTGGACCGGGGTGCCGATGCAAACGTATTCGCGCATGCGGAACGATTGCAGCCGGTCGAGCATCTTTGACGGCTCGCGGCGGAAGCAGTCGCAAGCGACATCGAAGATGAGGCCCTCCGCCGGGATTTGGCCGCGGCTCGCCGCCAGCGGATAGACCGGATAACAGGCCGCGGGGCTGAGCACGAGATCGGCCGGCGCCAGCGCGCCGGTCCAATCCTGCCCGGCCTCGTGACGATCAACCGCAGTCCGGATCTGATGCTCTTCGCCGGAGAGGCAGCTCACGCAGCCGAGGAAGTGCGGGAAGCTTTTCAGATAACCCGACTTCTCGACCTGGCGGCGGCTCATCACCGGCGGAAAGCGCAAAACTTCAGTGCTCGGCTCGCGGTATTCCGAGATCAGATCGGTGAGGCCGTTCACCACCCGCTCGAAGGTCGCCGTGCGCGCGTAAACGCCGTCGATGCCCGACGGCAGCAGCAGCGCCTCGGCAATGGAATCAAGTGTGCGCGTCGACGTTGGCGGTTGCTTGAATGCCACATTCATCGAAAAAGCCTCCTGCTCTGCTTTTTGGCCGCCCTGTTTTCTTGTTTGCCTCCGCGCGATCCGAACTAGTCGCGCAGTGATGCCGGTGTGCCGCCCAGCAACGATGCCGCCGCGACATTGGCGAGGATGCGATCGTTGCTGATCATGATCGGCGACGACAGGATGTCGCGCAGATGGCGGCCGATGGAAAATTCGCCGTCGTTGCGGTAGCCGGAGAGCCCGCAGGCCTGCATCGCGCTCATCACGATCGATACCGCGAGTTCCGACGCATTGACCTTGTGCATGTTCATGCCGGTCTGAAAGTCGAGGGATTCGAGTTTAGCCGCGTCGCCGGAAGCCACCTCGAAGCGCTGCAGCGCCGCGGCGATCAAGCTGCGCAACGTGCGCAAGCTCGCGTTGGCGCGCGTCAGGTGCGCGGCTCCGGGCGGCAACGTGCCGCCGGAGCGATGCGCGGCTTTGCGCACGAAAGCGCGGGCACGCTCGACCGCGGCCGCCGCAATGCCGGCCCAGGCGCCGCTCCAAGCGAGATGCGCGAACGGCATCATGGTATGGCTGTGAATCTTCTCATAGCTCACCGGCAGGATCTGCTCGCGCAAGCCGGAGGCGACGAGCCTGAAACCGGCGCTGCAGGTGCCGCGCATGCCGAAGGCGTCCCAGCCGTTGAGGCGCTCGAGCGTGTAGTCTTCTTTCAGGAAGACGACGAGAACCTGGTCGGAACTTGCGGCATCGCCGGTACGCCGCGCCGTGGTCACGATGCCGTCGGCGGCTTCGCCGTAAGAGATGACGGTGGCCTGGCGATCGAGCGCAATGCGCTGTTCGCCTTCAACGGCTGCCGCACTGTTGCGCACGTCGCCGCCCGCCTGTCCCTCGGTGGTCGAGGATGCCAGCAGCAATTGCTCGGCGCAAAGCCGGCGCAGAAAGAGCTGATGCCAGGCGCTGGATCGCCCATGACGAGTGATGCACGCCACTTTGGTCTGATGCATGGCATAGATCATCGCGGTCGACGCGCAGACGCGGCCGAGCGCGTAGCAGACGTCCACGACGTCGGCAGTGCCAAAGCCTTCGCCGCCGAGTTCACGCGGCACGGCAATGCTCAACAGCCGCTCGGCGCGTGCCGCGGCGATCGCTTCACCGGGAAATCGCGACGCACCGTCGACCGCCGCCGCGTGAGCCGCCGCAACGGCGACGACTTTCTCAACGCGCGCGCGCAAATCGGCAGCACTGGATTCGGCCGCAATGGTCTCGGCAAAGGGGGCACCCAGCGCCGCGTCGCGGACGCGCAGGTCTTTGGCCACACCATTGACTGTCGCCGTGCGGATATTCATGAACGCGCTCTCACGATGGAATTGTCTGCCTCGCAATCGACATCGATCGCGGTCCGTGTCGTGCAGGAGCTAACACCACAATACGCAATTCGTGGTGTCATTTAGCGGCAATTGTCTATGTTCTTTTGCGTCAAGGTTACCGAGCGAGGGAACAATCACGTGAAAAATCGTGTTATCGGAATCACCTCGCATTAATTAAATGATGTCATTACTGCATCAAGCTGCGCTCGTTCGGGAGTCGGGGAGATTTTTTACCGTGCTTGATCGCACCAATTCCGCCATAGTCGAGCGCGTGAGCACGCTGGTGCGCGCCTTGCTGGCAAAACGCTCGGTCGAGCGGCCTGTCGGTCGCGACGAGGACCTCGCCGAGGCAGGCTTGTCGTCCCTCGATCTGGTTAACCTTATGTTGGCCGTCGAAGCCGAGTTCGATCTCAGCATCCCGGAAACCGATATGCGGCCGGCGAATTTTCGCTCGATCGCCCGCATCGAAGCACTGGTCGGCGGTTTGCTGCATATCAACGCGCCGACTGGCGGCTGAGATTACCGGGCTTCTCCGTTAGAGGCGCTGCGCAAGCGCCGCTCGGTCACCGTTCCAGCATCGTTGAACCGTGATGCCGCGCCTGCTGGCCGCAGCCGCATGGTTTGTGGTACTGATTGTCTCCAATCATTTTGTCCGGCAGCAGCGCCCCGCAGCAACCGCGCGGCTCGTATTCACCCCCCCTCAAGACCCCATGCCCGCTTAAGAATCATGCCTAAGACGGTCTATTACGCCAGCACCGGGCCCGAGCTTTCCCTCTTCGACATCGACGTTGACGGCGCAGCGCTGATAAGGCGCGGCACCGTCACGCTGCCGGCGAACATTCAATACGCTTGGCCGCACCCCGCGCGACGCTTTCTCTATGTTGTTTCGAGCAATGGCGGACCGGGGCTTGCCGGCGACAAGCATTATGCCAGCGCGCTGGCGATCGATCCGGCGACCGGAGCGTTAAGTCCGCACGGTGAAGCGGCCTTGCTGCCCTCGCGTCCGATCCACATCAGCGTGGACAGGAGCGGCGCGTTTCTGCTCATCGCGTACAACAATCCGAGCCACGTGACCGTGCATCGCCTCAACGGCAACGGCACGATCGGCGCCGCGGTCCAGCAAGCCGAAAAACTCGACACCGGGATCTACGCGCATCAGATCCTGGCCACCCCCTCGAACCGCACCGTGACGCTGGTGACGCGCGGCAATGACGCGCGGCCGGACAAGCCTGAGGACCCCGGCGCCATCAAGACCTTCGCTTTTGAGAATGGTGTGCTGCGCAACTTGGCTTCGATCGCGCCCGGCAACGGACTGGGCTTTGGGCCGCGCCATCTCGACTTTCATCCGACCAAGCCTTGGGCGTTCGTCTCGATCGAGCGGCAGAACCAGCTCTTTCTCTACGAGCTTGACGCCGGCACGGGACTCAAGCGCGAACCGATGTTCGTCAAGAACACCTTGGCGAACTTGAAGTCACCGTCGCGTCAGGGTGCCGGCCCGATTCATGTCCACCCCAGCGGCGATTTTGTTTACGTGACCAATCGCGCGCTCGATACAAACGAATTCCAGGGCAAGAATGTATTCGTCGGCGGCGAGAACGGTGTCGCGGTCTTCGCCATCGATCAGCGCACCGGCGAGCCGCACCTCATTCAGAACATCGACGGATTGGGCATTCATCTGCGGACCTTCGGCATCGATCCGAGCGGCCGCCTGCTGGTCGCCGCCAGCATCATGCCGTTGCCGATCCGCGTCGGCGACGGCATCGGCACCTTGACGGCCGGGATCAGCACATTCCGGATCGGCGATGACGGCCGTCTCACCTTCGTGCGCAAGTACGATATCGATACCGGCAAGGGGCAGCAATTCTGGAGCGGCATGATCGTGCTGGCGGAGCAGATTTGACATTCACTCCACGGGGTTGCGGCAAGGTGAGAAGCGAATGTCGAACGCATGAGAGCTGCCGAACCCGGACGCGAATGTTAGAATCGGACCACTCGCATGACGCTCATCATCAACAACGACGAGGTCGCCAAGGTCTTGACCATGGAGACCACGATGGCGGCGCTGGAGGATGCCTATCTGGCGCTGGCCGCGCGCGAAGCCGTATGCCGCCCGCGCATCGACATCCGCATTCCGACCGCCGATCCGGCGAGGAACTACCAATGGGGAACGATGGAAGGCGGCTCGACGGCGGGTTACTTCGCCATCCGCATGAAATCCGACGTCATTTATGAGACGCAGTACAACGGCTCGATCACCCAGGAAAAATACTGCATGCGGCCCGGCCTCTATTGCGGCCTGATCCTGCTGACCTCGACCGAGACCGGCGAACCGCTCGCCTTCATCAACGACGGCCACCTGCAGCACATGCGCGTCGGCGCCGACGGCGGCATCGGCGTGAAATATTTGGCCAAAGCAAACGCCGAAGTGGTCGGCTTGCTCGGCTCAGGCGGCATGGCGCGCACGCACATGCGCGCCTTCACGCTCGTTCGCGACATCAAGAAGCTGCAGGTGTTCAGCCCGACGCGGGAAAACCGCGAGCGGTTCGCCCGCGAAATGGCGGCCTCCTACAACATTGAAGTCCAGGTCTGCGACCGCCCCGAGGACGTTTACAAGGGCGCCGACATCGTCGCTGGCCTGACCGATTCCGCGGTGCCGGTCATCGACGGCACGCTGCTGGAAAGAGGCACGCACATTGTCAATGTCGGCGGCAGCGGCAAGCCCGACGAGGAGAGCTTAAGGCGCGTCGACGTCTATCTGCGCTTCGGCGATGCACCGGCGCCGGTCGGCAAGCCGGAACTCGGCATCGACGACGAGTATCTCGGCTTCGAAGCGCGGCCCGACCAGCAAAAATTCGGCGACGGCCGCCGCGGCCGCCGCCGTCACGGCAATGTGCTGCCCGACAAGCGCGTCACGCTCGCCGATCTCGTGAACGGCAAAGCAAAAGGCCGCACCAGCGACGCGCAAATTACCTATTCGGAGCGCGGCAACCTGCAGGGTGCGCAATTCTTCGCCGTCGCCGGCAAGATCTACGAGGCGGCCAGGCGTTTGGGCCTCGGCCGCGAAATCCCGACCGAGTGGTTTCTGCAAGACATCAGAGATTGATCAGCAGAGATTGATCAGCGGCTGCTTTAGCTTTTTGTTTGCGCATGATCTTCTCGGAAAAC
>JASHVN010000623.1 GCA_030044555.1 Xanthobacteraceae bacterium
CCCGAATATGGCTATTTCGGCGCGGTCGCTGCGCATGCCTTTGGGGCGACACGGCACATGCATCTCTACGGCACGACGCGCGACCAGTTCGGCGCCGTCGCGGTCGCCTTTCGCGAACACGCTTTGCGCAATCCAGATGCGCAGATGAAAAAGCCTTTGAGCCTGGCGCAGTATCATGAGGCGGCGCCGGTGGTGGCGCCGTTCGGGCTCCTTGATTGCAGCCTGCGCAGCGACGCCGCCGGCGCCGTCATCGTCACCAGCCGCGAACGCGCGCGCGACCTGCGCCAGCCGCCGGTGCCGATCAAGGGCTTCGGCAGCTTCAACAATCTGCGCGGCTGGTTCGCCGACAACAACATGGTGACGACGGCGGCCAAGAAAAGCGGCGAAGCGGCGTACCGGATGGCCGGAATCGGGCCGGCCGATGTCCATACCGCGCAGATCTACGACTGCTTCACCTACATGGTGCTGACGCAGCTTGAGGATTACGGGTTCTGCAAAAAGGGCGAGGGCGGCCCGTTCGTTGCCTCGGGGGCCTTGCGCATGGGCGGACGGCTGCCGACCAACACGTCGGGCGGCCAGCTCTCGGAAGCGCACTGCGAGGGCATGCTGCAGGTCGTCGAAGGCGCGCGCCAGATGCGCCACACCTATCCGGCGGAGCGCCAGGTCGCCGGCGCCGAGATCGCGCTCGTCTCCGGCCATGGCGGCAATCAGGTCTGTCACTCCACGCTCATCCTGGGACGCGCCTGATGCCTGACGCCGCCAAAAAACCCGCGCCGCGTCCGTCTCCGGAGTCGGTTCCTTACTGGAAGGCCGCGCGCGAGCACCGCCTGGAAATTCAGCGCTGCGACGCCTGCGGCCGGTACTGGTTTCCGCCGTCGCAGAGTTGCCCGCATTGTCAGTCGGCGAACTTCACGTGGACCCCGGTGTCCGGCCGCGGCAAGGTTTTCAGCTTTGTCACCTATCACCGCGTCTATCATCCGGCGTTCGCCAAGGAGGTGCCGTACGTCGTGGCGCTGGTGGAATTGGACGAGGGGCCGCGGCTTCTCACCAATATCGTCGGCGTGCCGGCAGATGCGGTCGTCTGCGACATGCCGGTCCGCGTCACCTTCGACGATTACGACGAAGAAGTATCAGTACCGAAATTCGTACCATTGAAGGCTGCGCCGTGAACCGCGCCGGCTCAACGATGCAGCCGGCATGGCTTTCGCGCATTGCGCATGCGAGGTTGGCGACGTTCGCTGCCGTGCTGGTCCTTGCCTTCGGATGTACGGGCGCCAGCGCGCAAGACATTCTGCTGAGCCACGCGCCCGATCGCGACCAGACAATAATGGATGGCGCCCGCAAGGAAGGGCAGGTGGTGTTCTATTCGGCGATGATCGTCAATCAGGCGCTGCGGCCGCTCGCCGACGCCTTCATGAAAAAATACCCGTTCGTGAAAATGCTGTTCTGGCGCGGCGACACCGAAGAGATCGTCGACAAGCTCGCAGCCGAGGAACGCGCTCACAACGTCGTTGCCGATGTGGTCGAGGGCACCGGCGTCGGCGATCTGGCGGTGGGCGCCGGGCTGACGCAGCCCTACACGACGCCGATGGTCGAAGAGCTGCCGGACCGTTACCGCGATCCGCAAAACCGCTGGACCTATACGCGCATCAGCTATTTTGGCGCGGCGTACAACACCACGCTGGTGCCGCCAGGTACGCAGCCGAAGAGTTACGACGATCTGCTCGATCCGCGCTGGCGCGGCAAGCTTGCCTGGCGGGTCGGCACCGCGAGCGGCACGCCGCTGTTTATCACCGCAATCCGCCTGGCGCGCGGCGAAGAAAAAGCCGACGCCTATTTCCACAAGCTGGCGCAGCAGAAGATGATCAATTTCGGCTCCGGCAGCGCCCGCACGCTGGTCGACCGCGTCATCGCCGGCGATTTCCCGATCGCACTCAACATCTTTGCGCACCACCCGCTGATCAGCAAAGCCATGGGCGCGCCGGTGGATTCCCAGCTCATGGATCCGGTGCCGAGCACGGCTGGCACCATGGTGATCCCCAAGGGGGTGCGTCATCCTTATGCGGCGATGCTGCTTGCGGATTTCGTGCTCTCCAAGGAAGGGCAGCAGATTCTCGCCAATGCGGATTATTTCCCGGTCCGCTCCGACGTGTCACCCAGAGCAGCACTGGCCTCCGTCATTCCGCAGCGCGCCGGCGTGCCGGAACTGTTTCTGGATCCCGACAAGCTCAATCGCTACACCGAGAGTTCCGAGAAGATTTTCGAAAAGCTGTTCCAGTGATGGGCAATGACATTTCGGCCGTGCGGTCGATCGCGTTGTTTCGCCCGCGGATTTCGCCGCTTGTCGTGGTGCTGGCTACGATCCTGCTCGCTCTCATCGTCCCCCCTGCCCTGTTTCTGCTCAATGTGAGTCTGCATGAAACGCAGCCCGACGGCTCGTTTGGCGCGCTCACGCTTCGCTACTATCGCGACCTGTTCGCCGAACGGCTGTTCCTGTCGAGCCTCGGCAACACGCTGGTCTATGCCTTCGGTTCCTCGGCGATCGGCATCACGATCGGCACCATGCAGGCGCTGCTGGTTGAGCGGACCAATACGCCCGGCCGCCGGCTCGCGTTTTTCGGCGCCATCATCTCGCTCGGCGTTCCGCACATTCTTTATGTGGTGGCTTGGCTTCTGTTGCTTGGCCGCGCCGGTCCGGTCAACGACGTCATACACGACGTGACCGGACACGCGCAGGCGCTCAACGTCTATTCGATGGGCGGCATGGCAACAATCGAGGGCATCGGATTTGTGCCGCTGACCTTTTTGCTGATGTCGGCGGCGCTGCGTTCGATGGACGCCTCGTTCGAGGAGGCGGCTATCGTGTCGGGCGCCCATCCGCTGCGCGCGTTTGCCGCCGTGACGTTGCGGATGGCCGCTCCGG
>JASHVN010000087.1 GCA_030044555.1 Xanthobacteraceae bacterium
CCCTGGTTGGTGGGCGTCACCGTAGCGCCGGTCTGCGCCAGCACGTCGAGCGCCGCCTGCAGCAGTTCCGGCCGCGTATTCTGCAGGACGATATCGCCGCCGGCCATGGCCGCCGCCATCGCGTAGGTGCCGGTCTCGATGCGGTCGGGCAGCACGGTATGCCGCGCGCCGGCAAGCTTGGCGACGCCCTCGATCACAATGCGCCGCGTACCGGCGCCGGAAATGCGCGCACCCATCTTGTTGAGGCAATCGGCGACATCGACGATTTCCGGCTCGCGGGCGGCATTCTCGATCAATGTGGTGCCGTTGGCGAGCGAGGCCGCCATGATCGCCGTGTGCGTCCCGCCGACAGTCACTTTGGGAAAAACGATCTCGCCGCCTTTGAGCCCGTGCGGCGCACGCGCCACCACGTAGCCGGCTTCGATGTCGATCATGGCGCCAAGCCGCTCCATCGCCATGATGAGCAGATCGACCGGCCGCGTGCCGATGGCGCAGCCGCCGGGCATCGACACCCGCGCCTCGCCCATGCGCGCAACCAGCGGCGCCAGCACCCAGAAGCTCGCGCGCATCTTCGACACCAGCTCATAGGGCGCGGTGGTATCGACGATGGTGGCCGCCGAAATGTGCAGCGTCTGGCCGTGATCGACCGTCTCCCCCGGACGCTTGCCGCCGACCATGATGTCGACGCCGTGATTGCCGAGGATGCGCTGCAGGAGGGACACATCGGCAAGCCGCGGCACGCCGTCGAGGATCAGCGTCTGCTCGGTGAGCAGGCTCGCGATCATCAGCGGCAGCGCGGCGTTCTTCGCGCCCGAAATCGGAATCGTGCCGTTGAGTTCGCGGCCGCCGACGATGCGAATACGATCCATTGTCACCCCTTACGGCCCAGCCCCAGCCGTTCCACCGTAGCTGTTATGGACCTGTCGTGGCGGTCGCGCAAAGCGCGGCGCTGCTCACGGTTACTACTTTATGGCGAAACGCGGCATGGACCCTAGTCGTTGCTCCGATTGCGGCGAAAGTCGGGAACTTTTGCCTCGCCGCCGGGACCGGCCGCTAAGTCGTCATCGCGCTCCAGGCCAGGTTCGGGGCCGGCGCCGCGGCCGCGCGCTTGCGCCTTGCGCCGCTTGAGATTTTCCCGCAGCGCCGCCGACAATCGCTCGCTGCGCGCCGCCCATTTTTCCGCCTTGCCGGACTTCTTCATGGCGAGAGCCAAAGCACGCTGCCTGTCGTCGCGCAACCGAAGGCCGCGCCGCCGTGCGGGCTCTGATACGCGCGAAGCCGGCTGGAAAGGCGGGCCTTGATCGCTTGGTGGCAGGCCGGACGTCGCGCTTGCGCGCGGAATCCGCCTATGGCAAGGATCGCAACGCCCGCTTCGCAGGTCAATTCGACACCGTCGGCGCTGCCGTAGCTCAGTGGTAGAGCACTCCCTTGGTAAGGGAGAGGTCGACAGTTCAATCCTGTCCGGCAGCACCAGAAAAATCCGGTTAATTATGGAGTTCTGACCACCAGCGGCAGGCGGTTGAGGACCGCTCGCGGCGGAACAGAGCATGTACTCGGCAGCTCCAACCGTGGAAAAGCCGTGGACTTTGATCACCGTCCGTTTCGCAATCTGTAGAACAGCCCTCCCATCGAAACCGCCTGCGCAGGCGGAGGCATTACCGCGAGCCTTCGGCGACTCTCTGAGCCGCTAAGATCGGCGTTTACGATTCCGTTGACGCCGCTCTTCTTCCAGTTGTCGCCGCATTTCCACTTTCTTGCGTAGCGTAGGACGCTTTACGAAGAACGCCTCAGCACATTTTTCACAGTACCACATATCCGGCATCATTCTGGACAATCGCCGCGGTCAAGGCACCCACGCGGCGGTATCTCAGAGCGTAGCGGATCAAAGTTGAAGGTGCATTTGCAACCGTCGCAATGAAACGAGAACATCATCTTTTCTCCGAAGTTTGACCGGACAGGAATGGATCACGGTGCACCATGGCTCGCGCACTCCCCGTTTGTAGGACTCCTCGGCCCAGTTTGCCTTCGCTAAGATCAGCAGTTTCCAAACGGGCGGAGAATCAACGCTTCTAATTCTGCTTAAACATCGATACGGCGCTTGACGCTTGCGATCGCGTTTGATCCTGCCAATGCCGCCCGGCGCTCAATGCCGAGACTGCCAATCACCGATCTTCCCAATCCCGCCAATGTGTGGGCCGGCCGCCGGCCGGACCGGAGACCAAAACTCAGCCACGTGCTAATGGCGCTGACAGAGATCGCTCACCTTGGCCCGAGTCATCGCGCGCCTCCGTTGCGCGCCGCCATTGATGTGATGCGATGCAGGAGGATTGCTCATGACGACTGAAACACGGATGTCGCGCCGGGGCGCGTTAATGACAGGTGCCACGATCGCCGCCGCGGCGGCTGCGGGTGTCGGGCCGGCCGCCGCCGAGGACCTGCGCCGCTTCGACGGGCAGGCTGCGGTCGATCCGAAGCATCGCATTGTTCTCAAAGGGGGCGCCATCATCAGCATGGATGCCAAGATCGGCGATCTGGCGAAAGGCGATGTGTTGATCGAAGGCACGAAAATCTCGGCAATTGCGCCGGACATCCCTGCCGCGGGCGCACAGGTGATTGACGCGGCCAATTGCATCCTCATGCCAGGGTTGGTCGATTCCCACCGCCATTCCTGGGAAGCCCAGCTTCGCCGCATCAATCCCAATTCGCCAACGCTGGCCGACTATTCGAACGCGACGCATCTGTCCTTCGCCAAGTTCTACCGGCCGCAGGACCACTACGTCGGCAACTACCTGACGGCTGTCGGCTGCATCGATTACGGGATCACCTGCGTCATCGACAATTCGCACAATTCGCGCAGCGCCGCACATTCGGACGCCGCAATCGAAGCCCTGTTCGACGGCGGTGTCCGCGCCGTGCATGCGTCCGGGCCGCCCAGCGCCGGCGATTGGGACCATCAATGGCCGCAGGACCTCGCGCGATTGCAAAAGAAATATTTCTCATCGCCCAATCAACTGGTGACGCTGCGCATGTTCTCCGGGCCGATCCGCGAGAACTGGGAGGTCGCCCGCAGGCTCGGCCTGCGCATCACCACGGAGTTCCAGGGTCCGCAGCAGGCTGCGCTGCTCGATCCACTCGCCGCCGCTAAGCTTGTCGGTCCCGACAATACGTTCAATCATTGCGGTGCGCTGCCGGAACGGACATGGCAGATCTTTCTCGACAGTGGCGCGAACATCAACGTGTGCCCGCGCTCGGATGCTCAATATGCGTTGGGTGAGGGCGTGTGCGCCCTGCAACACGCCTGGGATCACGGCATCAAGCCTGGCTTCAGTGTCGACAACGAGACGTCCTACAGCGGCGACATGTTCATGGAGATGCGTATGGCCTTCTATATCCAGCGCGCCATAGCGAAGAACCGCACGTTTCTCGGCGACCGGAACCCGCCGAAACCGCTCATGGTGCGCGACATACTTTATTGCGCCACTATGGGCGGCGCCCATTGCGCAGGCCTCGACGACAAGATCGGATCGCTCACACCTGGCAAGCAGGCGGATGTGGTAGTGATCCGCACCGACGATCTCAATCTTTATCCGTCGAACAACGCGCTTGGCACCGTCGTGCAGGCCGCCGACCGCGGCAACGTCGACACCGTCATCATCGGCGGCCGCGTCCGCAAATATCGCGGCAAGGTCGTCGATCTCGACATCAGGAAGCTAAAGGCCATGATCGACGAATCGTGCGGCCACCTGTTTACCGCGGTGGGCTACAAGCCAAATATCTTCGCCGAGCTTCTGCCCAAACTTTCGTAACACCGCACCCATGCCGCCGCGATCGGTCGGTGCGCAGCCTGGCCGAGGTCGTCCCGACATAGCACTGGTCCGACCGGCCGGCGTCACCGCCTATCGGTCAAACGGGATAATATCGCATCGCGGAGCCGTCTTTCTCCTTCCGTATGAGTCCGCGCCTGATCAGCGTGGCGCGCAGACTGTCGGATTCTTGTCTATTCAAGCGCCGATTAATTTCAGAGGGCCGTATTCCCGGGTGCGCCCTGATCAGCGCAAGCGTCTTTTCCAGGTCGCCGTCTTGGCGGCCCTGACTGGCTGATGCGACCGGCCGAGTTTTGCTCTTGACCGCCTTTTGCCCGCGGACGGTTTTGGTTTTTCTTCCTTGTGGTCTTGGCCTCATCGCATTCGTCCTCCTTCCAGGAGACAGGCTCGTAAGGACTATCCCTCTTCGGCGCCGGGCGCTTCGGGCTTCAGATAGACAATCAGACAGCAAATACACATTCCCAGCCCAAACAGCGGATACCTCAATGCAACGACCGCAGCCGCACCGAAGATACATAGGGTCGTGATCGACCGGAAGCGCAACCTCGCTGACCGGCGTTCGCTCAATAAACTCGCCAACAAGCAGAATGTAAGTGACGTTTACGAAGAAGAAGACCGCCGCATAAAAAACGACCGGCTGCCGAACCCGCTGTGGGCGCGAGGATACGGCAGAGGGTAGATCGTACCGGAGCCGTTGCGGTTACGTGCTGAGGAGTTCCTGTGCCTTGGCTTTGGACTCGCGGCGCAGGGCTGTCAGCTTCTCGGCTTGTCTGACGACAGTGCTCGGGTCCCGGCAGACGCCGAACGCGAGATTGATGAGCCGGCGGCTGAACAGCAGCCCGGCGAGGCGGGCGCGCTCATCGTCGGTGAGGGAGGTCACGCGGTAGTAGCCCTTCATGAACGGCACCGCAGCCCATCCTGATTGGAGCACGAGTGTCATCGAGGCGAGCCGTGGGCCACGCCCGGCGGAGGTCCAGTCCACCAGCACCGGCCCGCTGGCGGTGAAGATCACGTTCTTGGGTACAGGATCGGGATGAACGAACGCCTCCGGCAAGCCATCTCCACCATCGGCAGCGGCCACTGCGACACGTAGGGCGTCGAGGGCGTCAGCCGCCCCGGCCGGAACACTGTCCTCGATGCAGTCGAGCCATCCAGCAACCGCGCGTAGCTCGTCGGCCATCGTTCCTTCGGCGAAGTGGTGCAGCGCTCCGGCAGGCCGGTTCGCGCCGTAAGGCACCGTCAGGCCGTGCAGCCGGCCGATCATGGCGCCGAGGCGCAGGATCGGGTACGGGGGACGCTCGGGCTCAGGAGCCTGCGCGATGAACTCGGTGACGAGCACGGCTTGGCCGTCGTGCCGAGTCAACGGCCTTTCGCCGAATGGCCGCTCAGCGGGATAAGCGATCTCGGCGAGATATTGCAGGACGGCAAGATCTCCTTCTGCCAGCGCGTACGGCCGAGCCCGAGAAAATAGTCGTGCCACCAGTGGCGTGCCCTTGTCACTTCGATCGACTCGGAACACGCCGACGTCAAGTTGGGTCAGCTTCGTGACCGCGATCCCGTAGTTCTCTTCAAGGTGACCAGGCAGGGTATCCACCCCCTCCCGCTGGTACATCCGCTGAAGAACCGACTTGAATTCGGATACCGACGGCGCAGTCATACCCATCCTCCTGACGCTTACGACCGGTCGGTACGAGGCTACGGTTCTATCGTAAGCGGGAGCCCAAAAGCCGAGAACAATTACGGGGGGGGCGCGCCGACGCGGCGGAAGCTGTTGAATTGTTGCGAACTCGACCCTGGTAAGGGAGAGGTCGACAGTTCAATCCTGTCCGGCAGCACCGGTTTGTCTTGGAACATCACACGGCTTGCGCATGCGATGTGGCAGGCGGCAAGGACAAGAAAACCAAACGCCTGGACCTTGATCCAATTCGATTGAATCGGATCAAGATCTAGATTTTCCCTTTGTGCATGATCTTACTCGAAAACCGGTTTCCACCCTCGGGTCACGTCCGAGGGCAGGCTTTTTCGGGATCACGCACTAGACTAGCCGCACCCGGACCGGAAATGCTGCGACAGTGAACGGCGATTCCAGCCGCGCCAATCGCAGCGCGTTTAATGTTATGAAGTCTGTCCCAGCACAGTCACCGCGCGGCGGTTCTGCGACCAGCAAGACTCGTTATCGCAGGCTGCGACGGGCCGCTCCTTGCCGTAGGAGATCGTGCGAATGCGTTGCGCTGAGACGCCCTGCGAGATGAGATAGTCACGCACCTCCTGCGCGCGTCGGGCGCCGAGAGCGAGATTGTATTCGCGTGTGCCGCGCTCATCCGTGTGGCCCTCGATCGTAAAATCATACTGGCCGTAATGATTGAGCCACTGTGCCTGCTTGTCGAGCGTCTCTCGCGCCTGCGCGGAAAGCCCCGACGAATTTGTGTCGAAGAACACCCGGTCCCCGACATTGACGACAAAGTCTTGCTGGCTGCCGGGCGTGCTCGCATTGCCCAACGCGGCGTTGGGACCCCACGCGGCACCGGGCGTGTTCGTCGGATTTTTAGCGCATCCCGCAATCGCGAGTGTCGCGACGATGATGGCGGCGAATTTAACGCCACGAACGACGTTCATTTCCATTTGGAGCCCTCCATTCACTGACGATCACGACCATCCCCTGGCGTGATCTCGCTGCGCGTGCAGCAAGCGAACGTTCCGTCAACCTTGATGCAATCTTGAACAAACATGCCTAGATTCGAAAAGCACTTGGGAACCATTCCGATAGTTATCGAAGCGTAAACGGGTCGAGCGCGCGTGAGTTTTGCCGTTAGCGCCGGCTTGGGGGTAGCGAATGTCAAATCCGCTCCAACAGGTGCGCGCCAGGATGCCGTCGCGGCCGTAAAAGGCGACGTGCGCCGATCTGCTGCCTCAAGCGGGCGTGGTCGGCAGGGCTAATCAGATATCGCCGACGCGCCCTGAGTCACAAAGATCACTGTCACCGCAAAACCACATCGAGAAAATTACATCGAGTTCCCTCGGGAGAGTACTGAGCAACTACGTGTTTGTCAGGATTCAACCCACGCATCGAATCGCCGATCCGATCGCTGGCCACGATGCCGCTCGGGCACGCTGCGCTACACGTGGTGAGCGAACGCATTAACGCCACGCGATATCGAAGTGCGGGGAAGCCGCAATGAAGATAGCAGCGTTCTTCTCAGCCTTTCTTTTCGGATTTGCTCTTGTCACGGCGGTTGCGCGAGCCGACGACAGCATGGTGACGAAGGCCCCGCCTGCCGAGGCCACCACCAACGCGACAGCCGCGTGCGACAGCTTCTGGAATTTTATCTCCACGAACTGTCCGCTGGCTTGGTACGGCATCACGCTCTACGGCACGATCGACACCGGCGGGGGCTGGCAAAGCAATACTGCGCCGTTAAACGGGCTATCGTCGTTCGGCGTGAACTATATGATCCAGAAAAACAGCAATCGATCGCTGTGGGTGCCCGCGCCCAACGGACTGAGCCAATCGAACATCGGCATCAAGGGAAACGAGCCGCTCGGTTCCGGTTGGTCTTTCATCTTCGATCTGCAGGCTGACTTCGATCCCTATTCGCTGGAACTCGCCGACGGACCGCATTCAGTAGCCCAAAACGCCGGCGTGCCGATGCCGAGCCAAGACTCGTACGGCGATTCGAGCCGGGCGGGGCAATTCTACAACGGCCTGGGTTATGCGGGCGTCAGCTCAGCGACCTATGGGACCGTCACGGTGTTCCGCCAAAACGCGCTGACCAACGACGCAATTGCGGTTTATGACCCGATGGCGGGGTCATACGCTTTTTCCCCGATTGGCTTTTCCGGCACGACCTGCGGCGTCGGCGATACCGAAGACTGCAGGTTCAGCACGTCCGTGAAATATCGCGTCAATATCGGCCAGTTCCGCCTCGCGGCGCTCTGGCAATTCGGCGGCTACGACCTCGACAACGCTTCGGACGGCGCCTATCAGCTGCAAGCTGGCGCCGACATTGCCAAGCTGGCGAACGCGACGCTCTCAGTCGATGCGATCGGCAGCTATGTGCGCGATGCCGTCTCGCTCGGGCTCTCCGGCAACCCCACCGTCAATGGCGTGCCGGTGTCGCCATTCCTGCCGCAGATCCTGACCGCCACGATTTCAGACGACACGAGCGTCATGCTGCTCGGCAAGTTAACAAGCGGCCCTGTCAAACTCTTTGCCGGATACGAATGGATCCAATACGCGCCGCCAAGCGGAGCGCCGGGATCTTTCACGGACATCAGCGGAGACTTTGTCACAGCCCTCAACACGACGGCCTTCGACTTTCATGACAAGATATTGCAAGTATTCTGGACGGGCGCGGCATACGCCGTCACCAAGGACGTGAACGTGGTCGGCGCCTACTATCATTACGACCAGAACAGCTATGGCGGCGGCGCATCGTCCGGCTGCGCCACCATCGCGTTCTCCTCATGCAGCGGAACGTTCGACGCGGTTTCGGCGATGGTCGATTGGCAGTTTGCGGCAAAATTCGATGCATACGCCGGCATGATGTATTCAGTCGTCGCCGACGGGCTGGCGAACGGTTATCTCAAAACAAACAACATCGATCCCACTGTCGGCATGCGATTCCGCTTTTGAGAAACTTCCGGGCCCGGTCCTTGGCGACGGAGCCGATTGGTCCGCCAACGTTTTAGCATCTCTCAATCCTGTTCGGCAGCGCCAGTGCTTTTATTGACGCGCCAAAGCACTTATTCAGTGCACGCCCTCGAGATCGAACGCGTAACGCTCGCCGTCGCCGCTGTCGGCGCGAACGCCGGGCGGCGGGCTCGGCAGATGCGGCACGACGACGAGGCGTTTGACCTCGCCGCGCTCGAAGGCGCGCAGGAACAGCGAATAGTCTTTGAACGACACGCAGCCGAACGATTGCCCGCTCGGCCCGAGCATGTAGGTGTGCGCCAGGATACCGTCGCGGCCATACATCCTGCTATCGGCGGCGGGATTGAGGCGGATGGCCTGCACGCCGTGGAAGCTGCCGCTGCGCAGCGTGAGATCGTAGGTGTTCGGCGGCGTCGGGCCGCGCCCTTTCTGCGCCACGTAACGCGGATCGTCGAGCATCCGGCCGAGCCCCGAATGCGCCTCCAGCCGTTCGCCGTCCGGCATGTAAACGGTGTGCGCGACGATGTCGTAGATCGCGGTGCGACTGTCGCGCAAAGGCGGCGCCTCCGGATTGTTGTAGGCGAGCCGGGGCGGAACCGGCTTCGCCGCGACACTCGCCGCGCCGGGCCTGATGGCGCCGATCGAGCCGGTTGTCTCCGGTGCGAGAGACGCACCAAACGCCAGCGCCGCGATTTCTTTTTGTTCCCCAATCGCAATCGGCTTCGACGCGAGACGCAGGGGCGCCGCTTCGGCGTGAATCGGTTCGCCGCGAGCCGGTTCGGCGCGAACCACGTGAGCTTCAGTCGTCATCGGCGCGGCCGAGAACATCGATGCGCTCGCCATCTCCAGTTTGATCTGAGCGCGCGCAAAAACCCGCGGCCGTGGCGGCGGAAGCGGCACGTTGCGAATGCGTGCGGCGGTCTGTTGCGGCAGTTGCGAGGCGACCGCAGGGGGCGCTGCCGCTGAAGCATCCGCTGCCAGTGATGCCAGTGTCAGCTCCGGCTGCGGCGTCGCATCCGGCGCCGGTGCATAGACCGGATTGGCCGAAGCGAGCGCCCCGCCGAACATGTCGGCCGGATCGGCCAGCCGCCGCGGCGGTGGCGGCAGCACGGCCGTTTCCAGCGCAAACGGCGCGCTGGCGCGAAACTGTGGATTATGCGCGAGCGAGCCGGACACCATCCAGGCGGCGGCGACGGCGACGGTGCCGGCCATCACCGCAGCCGCGCTGACGCCTCCCAGCCCGAGAATGGCGCCGCCGAAAATGGTGCGGCGATAATCGCGCGCCCCATAAGCACGCGTGTTGAAAGCAGTGACGTCAGCGAACGTCGCAGCCCGAGACGGCATGATACGCGTTACTCGAAACGGATTGTTTGTCTTAAGGAGCGACTGCGGGCGCGCGCCGAGCTGTCAGCGCATTGGCCGGTTTTGATCGCTTCAAAAAGGAGATGGAACTTACGCTACTCATCCTGATCCCCACCGTCACGAAACTGATGGGGCGACAATGCAACGATTAATCTTAAGCGGCTGTAAACGCCGGCGCGTACGCGGACGGGTGCGGCGCTATGGCATTGGACACGCAATCGCGGAGCGATAAGAGGCGAATGGAACTGCGCTGGATTAAGTTCCGCCGGAGCAGACCAAAAGATCGGACGCATTAAACACCGTCGACTGCAATGGCAGACCACAGTTCCGAGAAATGAATGTGAATAGTGCACGCCAAAACCGCACACCGGAGTCCACCGGAAGCTCAGGCAATATTCCTGCGAGAACGAATCGCGTGCGGTGACCGGCCGTTTACGAAAGAGTAAACAGGGCACGGTCCCGCATCGTGCCGCAGCAGCCGCGAAAAAGCGGCCGCGCTTACTTTAATTGATCCGCCACCTTGTCGATGCCGGCCTGCGCGCAGACGTCGTCCTTGCCGGGCGTGCCGGAGACGCCGACCGCGCCGATCAC
>JASHVN010000624.1 GCA_030044555.1 Xanthobacteraceae bacterium
CGCACGCGGGCGCAGTACGTCGGCATTACCGAGCGCGACGTGACCAACAGTATGGTCGTCGATCTGGCGGGCAGCGCGCAGGTGGCGCCGACGTTCTGGCTCAATCCCGCCAATGGCGTGACTTACCCCATTGTGATGCAGACGCCGCAATATCAGATCGATTCTTTGAATGCGCTGAGAAATCTACCAATCACCGCGCCGGGCGCGCCGGCGCAAACGCTCGGCGGCATCGCTAACATTAATCGGGTCATCACCCCCGCGGTGTACTCGCAATACGACATCGCGCCGACGGTGCAACTCTACGGCACCACGCAAGGCCGCGATCTTGGCGCGGTCGCCGCCGACATCCAGAAAATCATCGATAGCAACGCCAAAGACCAGCCGAGGGGGGTGAGCGTGGTGATGCTTGGACAAGTCAACACCATGAATAACTCCTTCTCCGGGCTGCTATTCGGTCTGTTGGGCGCGATCGTCCTGATCTACCTGTTGATCGTTGTTAACTTCCAGTCATGGACTGATCCGTTTGTGATCATCACCGCGCTTCCTGCCGCAATTGCCGGCATCGTATGGATGCTGTTTGCGACCGGGACGACGCTCTCCGTTCCCGCGCTGACCGGCGCCATCATGTGCATGGGCGTCGCTACCGCCAACAGCGTTCTCGTCATCAGCTTTGCCCGCGAACGATTTGACGCGCTTGGCGACCCGATCGCCGCCGCCACCGAAGCCGGCTTTGTCCGCTTCCGGCCCGTCCTGATGACGGCGCTGGCGATGATCATCGGCATGTTACCGATGTCGCTCGGCCTCGGCGAAGGCGGCGAGCAGAACGCGCCGCTCGGCCGCGCCGTGGTAGGCGGTTTGATATTCGCCACAGTTGCAACGCTGATTTTCGTCCCTGTCGTCTTCAGCATTTTTCACAGCCGCCGAAGCAAGATCCCGGTCGCCGCAAGTGGAGAACCGCATGCCGCCTGATTCCAGTCCGCCCGTCCTATCACGCCGCAAGCTGGCGTCTGCCGCCTTCGTTGCTGCGGCGGCCGCCGTCACCATCATCGTCATGGGCATCACCACGCGCAGAGTGGCGGACGCCAAATTGAGCGGATGGACGGAGGCACAAGCAATCCCCGTTGTTGCCGCCGCACTGCCGGACACCCGCGGCCAAAGAACGACGTTGGATCTTCCCGGCCGGCTCGAGGCTTACACCCAGGCGCAGATCTATGCGCGCGTCAGCGGCTATCTGAAGGACTGGAAAGCCGACATCGGCACGCCGGTAAAGGTCGGGCAACTGCTTGGCGAAATCGACGCGCCTGACCTCGACCAGCAGATCATGCAGGCAGAAGCAACGCTGGCCAGCGCCAAGGCGAACCTCACGCTCGCGCAAGCGACGCTGCAGCGCGGCCAGACATTGATTCCATCAGGCGCCATCTCAAAGGCCGATCTCGAGCAGAGAGCGGCCGATGCGGGCAACCGAGAGGGGCTGCTAAAGGCGGCGCAGGCCAACCTCGACCGCCTGCGCGTCCTGGAACAATACGAACGCATTACCGCGCCGTTTGATGGGCTTGTCACCGCGCGCAACACCGATATCGGTGCGCTGATCAACGCCGGCGCGGCAGGCGCGCCGCTGTTTGTGGTTTCGGACACATCCAAATTGCGCGTTTACGTCAATGTCCCGCAAAACTTCGTGCCCAGCGTACCAATCGGAACAAGGGCAAAAATCTCGGTCCCCGAACATCCGGGGAGAACTTTCCCGGCGATCGTGCAGGCCTCGGCACAAGCCGTCGACGCGGCCTCTGGCACGACGCGGATTATGCTCGTGGTCAATAACGCCGCGCACGAACTGATGACTGGCGACTTTGCCAATATCAGCTTTGAATTGCCGCATCCCGAGATCGCGATCAATGTGCCGGCAAGTGCGCTGATTTTCGATCAGAGCGGCCTGTTCGTCGCCACCGTGGATCGCCACAACAGGGTCCGTCTCAACCCGGTGACGATCTCCCGCGATCTCGGCAAACAAGTCGAGATCGGATCGGGGCTCGGCGTTGACGACCGGGTGATTGAAAGCCCGCCCGACGGCATCGCCTCCGGCGACACGGTCCGCATTGCGGGCGCGACGGGAGGCCCCGGCGCGACCGAAACCGCAGCGGCAGCAGAATCTCGCTGAGCGCTGCAAGCACTCTTGCCGTGCCGCGACTTCTTTGAATCAGCTGGTGAGCACCAGCTGCAGCGTCATGACCACAACCGTGCCCGACATGAGGCTCCACAATCCGGCGATCACGGTTGCCACCATGACGAACTCTGCACGGCGGCCCTCGATGCGACGGCCGCGTAACGTGTTGCGCATGATGATAAAGGGCGCAGAAAACATCAAAAGCGGTATCGAGGCAAAGCGCGCGGCGGTCGGACCGATTTCGAGCAGACGGAAGCTCGGGAAATGCTCGGCGAACAGACGATAGCCAGTGGCGCACATGCCGGCGACGGCAAAGCCGATCGTCAGCGAGAAAAACGATACGATGGCGTCCGGCGAAATTGACGGCCACGCGTAGTCGAACATGGGGCGCCTCCTCTCGCCCCAACCTTGCAGAGGACAGCCCGCACCGCCAGGAAATGATTAAGGAAGGGTTAATGTTGGCGCCGCCCACGCCGCGCTTTGCGCCTTCTACCGGCGTGCCATACTCGCGGTTGATTCGCGCGATAATTTCCGGAAACGCATGGCGTCGCAGGCAGCTCTCTCTCGCAGTCTTAAAACCCGGCGCAAGGCGCGCGATTTTCTGCTGCTCCCGTTTGCGCTCTTCGCCTTGGCTCTGCTCGCGGCGGGATTCTTCGTCGCTTACGCGCTTTGGCCCAGCTGGCCGAGTGCGCCGGTTGCGCTTGATGCGCCCTCCCTTCCGATCACAGTTGCCGGCGCCCTGTTCGAAGTGCCGCCGGCCGCCATCCGCACCGCGGTACAGCGCCATCCAGGGCCGCACCAGCGCATCGATCTGGCATTCCTCTGGCCGTCGCTCACACCGCCGCAGCCGGACGCGAATGCCGACGACAAGCCGCTCGACGCGGTTGACGGCAGCGGCCCTGCCGCGGGGAATGCGAAGGCGCCGGCCGATAACGGCGGACGCTTGTTCGTGAGCATCGTCCCGCTGGAATCGCTGCTGCCGCCTCTCGATCGATTACGCAATATCTATCCGCGTTATGTCGAGGCGCAGGCAAGTGCGGGGGCAGACGGGCTTGCCATTGCGCCTTTCCGCGCCGGGTCGCCGTATGACGGGCAAGATCTCGTCTATCTAGCCGACAGGCCCGAGCAATTTTTTGCCCTGTGCACGCGCGACAGCGATGTCATGCCGGGCATCTGTATTCACGAACGATTACTTGGCGATGCGGATATTGCGCTGCGCTTTCCGCGCGACTGGCTCAAAGACTGGAAGAGCGTTGCTGACGGATTTGATCGGCTGCTGGCCGAACTACATCCGCCAGGGAAGTAATCGGCGGCGCCGCTCAGGGCAAATCCATATCGAGGATCGGCATTTCGAGAATGTACGATCGGCGCCGCTTCTCATCGTCGACGAACAGAACGCCGATGAACTCATCGCCGAGATAAGCCTCGAGCGAGTCCCTTTTCTTGGCGCGGGGCACCACGCGAATTGCTTCGTTGTCGAATTTGCGTTTCAGATAAGCGTCCAATCGCTTGATCTGATCTGTTTCGCTGACCTCTCCGACGTCGATTTCCATGCGAAAATTATAGGAAAGGTCTTCGTCTTCGTCGTCCAGGTTGAGGTCGCCCACGCGCTCCTCGCCGATATAGACCTCGGCGGCGTTGCTTTTCTTCGGCTGTGGCACGACGCGAATGCGCGCATTGCCGAACAGCTTCTTAAGATAAGCGTCAAGCTTTCTGACTTCTTGCAGGTCCACCGCGCACCTCCAGGGCAAGCCGCATAGCACGCAGCGGCAGAGACAACAATCACCGCTATCGCGGCAGTCCGGGTCAGAGCTGTTCCAGAAACATCTGATCCATGCTGCGCGCGGGCTCAGGGCACCCGGCAACGCCGATGACTTTGGCGGGCACGCCGGCGACCGTGACGTTGTTGGGCACCGGGTTGATCACCACCGAGCCGGCGGCGATCCGCGCGCAATGCCCGACCTCGATATTGCCGAGGACTTTTGCGCCGGCGCCGATCATGACGCCGTAGCGAATTTTGGGGTGACGGTCGCCGGCCTCCTTGCCGGTGCCGCCAAGGGTCACGCCATGCAACATGGAGACGTCGTCCTCGACCACCGCCGTTTCGCCGACCACAAGCCCAGTGGCGTGATCGAGGAAAATGCCGCGCCCGATCTTCGCCGCCGGATGGATGTCACACTGGAAAGCTGCCGAAGATCGGCTCTGCAAATAGAGGGCGAAATCGCGGCGGCCCTGGTTCCACAGCCAATGCTCCAATCGGTGCGTCTGAATAGCGTGAAAGCCCTTGTAATAGAGGACCGGTTCGATCAACCGGTGCGTCGCCGGATCACGGTCACAAATCGCCATGATGTCGGCGCGAAAACTCTCGCCAAGCGACGGACTATCCTTCAGCGCATCCATGTAGGCTTGGCGAATAAGCCCGCTGGATAAAGCTCCGTGGTTGAGGCGCTCGGATATTCGGTAGATGACGGCGGCCTCGAGCGTGTCGTGATGCAGAATGGTCGAATAAATGAAAGTCGCCAGTTCCGGCTCGCGGCGTACAATGTCTTCCGCCTCGCGGCGCACGCGCGCCCAGACCGGATCGACGGTGTCGATTCCCGGCTTTGCCTGATACTGCGCCATTCGACTGCCTCCGGAAAAGGGCAAAAATGACGGCCGCCCTTTAGCATAGATCGGTGCCCAACGGGGCAAAACCAAGGTCCCCGTCTGTCGGCTCGTGTGGTGGATTTGAAGTTCCTAAGACCCAACGGCAACAATCGGCCGACGCACGATCAGGGCCGCTTAATGAGAAATTCAAGCACGCCCGCCTTAAAGGCTTTATCGCCGACCGCCAGCATATGATCGCGGCCGGGAATGGGCAGCGCCTGTGCGCCCGGAATAAGCGCGGCAAGGTCTTCAGGCGAGCCGGCAATCGGGTCCTTGCTGCCGACCGCGACCAGGACCGGTGCCGAGATGCGGCCAACCTCGGCCCGGCTGAGCGTTTGCCGTGAACCGCGCAGGCAGGCCGCAAGCGCGCGCAAATCGGATCTGGTCTGCTCGGCGAAGGAGCGAAACTGGTGCGCTGTGGGATCGCTCACGTCCGCCAGCGCCGGCGCCTCCAGACCGTCGGCGATGGTCTCCGGTATTCCGCCAGCTTCGACCAGGCGAATGCCGAGACCGCCGAACACCACGGAACGCACGCGCTGCGGATCGGCGAGCGCGAGAACCGCAGCAATCCGCGCGCCCATCGAGTAACCCATCACGTCGGCTCGCGACAAAGCCAGATGATCAAGCAGCGCTCGGATATCTGCGGCCATCAGGTCCATATGATAGGCGGCCGGCTCGTAAAGCTTGCTCGAGGCGCCGTGGCCCCGATTGTCGAGCGCGATGACCCGGCGGGCCGCGCCCCTGAGCGTCGTCACCCAGCCGGGAAGAACCCAGTTCACCTCCTTATTGGAGGCAAACCCGTGCACCAGCACGATCGGCTCACCTTCGCCCTCGTCGAGAAAGGCGATCTCTACGCCTTCGTGAGTGAATTGCGGCATGCGGGGAAATCAGTCTGTCAGATCGGATTTTTCATCAGGCGAACTGCGGCGGGCAGCACTGCCATTACTTATAGCCGCTCAGAGCGGCTATTGGAGCGCCGCTCATCGCAACTGCGTCTCGCGCACGGCGTAATTTATGTCTATCGAGTGCGCGCTGGGTCATTCGCTCGACCGTAGCTTTGCAAGAAGAAATAAAGCCAAACACGGCCAAAGCTGCCCAAAGCACCCACATTGCAAAGTTAGCCGCGCCGATGGTCAGCATAATGGCACCGCGGCCGAACAGCTTTATGATGGCGCGCGTCTTGGGCCCTTTGGCAGCCGCAAGGCGCGAAAAGCGCGATACGTCTTCCGGTCCTTCCGCGACCGAAAGCGCATCCAACGTCGCTTGCGTTCCGGCCTTGGCTTCGATGCCACCGACGTTTCCGGCAAGCTTGACCAAGCCGCCTGCCTCATCGACCTTCACCACGTCACGGGCGATGCGGACCGCCAGCGCGGGATTGAGCCGCCCCGTCCGCCGCGCTGCTTTGACGAGAGAAAGTCCGACACGTTCGGGCGCGCCAATGCCGACCGTGGCATAGGTCCCGGCCGTGATCGCGAGACCCACACCGGCCAGACCCAATATCCACGGATCATATTTCTCGCCGGTCAAATAGCGTGTTCCCTCCCGTGCCGCATCGCGAATGTCGCCAAAAACAAAGAGATCACCCACGGCGGTGCCGGCGAGGCTCGACAAATCGACAGGCTCCCCGGTCCAAAACCCGCGCACGAATCGTCCTGCAATATTGGTGAAGGAAGCCTGCTGGGCCGTCTTTTCCTTCACCGCTTCCGTCAACTTCGGGTCGACCGGAACCTTGCGATCGGCCGCCAATGCGATGAAGCTCGCGGCCAGATCGGTATCGCCGGCATCGAGTGCTGCGCGGATTTCCTGCTCCGCAATTTGCGTGTTGAAGGCATGATCCAAGGCCCTGTCGGCGATTTTGGCAGGGTCATTGGCGATAGCCATTTGGTCCATGGCATCGGCGACGTGACGCGCAGGCAGGACGGCCGCTCCGGCAATGGCCAATGCCAAGAGAAGCGTCCCAAAAGGATGCCGGAAAATCCCAATCAATCGCGCTTTGCCCATAACCACTTGGCTTGACCGCTTGGCTTGACCGCTTGGCTTGCTTTTCGCAGGTCATTTCGTCCTAGCAATATGTGGCTTTTTTGGCCACCTGATTGCTAGGAATCCACACATCTTCCCGTTATGGTGCCGCCCGAATTCGACGGTGCAGCTTCTACGGCGAGAGCAACAGCATGAGCGGCGAGATCGTTCCCCACTTTCATAACGACCCCGGTGTGGCGGTGATCGAAATCGGCGCCAAGAAATTCATGTGCGTCGGCGCTACCCCGCCGTTCGACCACCCGCACGTGTTCTGCGACATGGGCGACGATATCGAGTACGTATGTCCCTATTGCTCGACGCTTTACCGCTACGATTCCTCGCTTGCCCCCGACGCGGCGCGGCCGGAGCAATGCGCGCTTCACGACATGCTCGTCTGAGTTTTTCGGAGCCGGGATCCTGACATCGCCGCCTGTCGTCATTGTCGCGGGCGCCGGCATCGGCGGGCTCACCGCCGCATTGGCGCTGGCACACAGCGGCTTTCGCGTGGTGGTGCTCGAACAGGCCGAGCGGCTTGAGGAAACCGGCGCTGGCATCCAGCTCTCCCCCAATGCGGCGCGCGTGCTGATCGACCTGGGGTTGGAAGAACAACTGAAGCCATATGTGACCGCACCAGCGGGGCTGCGAGTCCTTGGCGCCAAAAGCGGCCACGAAATCGTTCGCATGCCGCTCGGCGAAACTGCCGCTTTGCGCTACGGCGCGCCTTACTGGGCCATTCACCGCGGCGATCTGCAGGCGGCACTCGCCCGCGCTGTGGCACAACGGGTCGATATCCGGCTGAAGCTCGGGGCTCATGTGGACGACTGTGTGGCGCATCCGAACGGCCTTACCGTCTCCGCCCACGGCAGTGCCGGCACGGCGGACGAGCGCGGGATTGCGCTCCTTGCCGCCGATGGGCTTTGGTCGACAACGCGCGCCCGTATGGGGTATGGCGGGCCGCCGCGCTTTGCCGGGCGCAGCGCTTGGCGGGCGCTGGTTCGGGCGAAAGACGTCGCCCCGGAATTCGCCGAGCCGCTGATTTATCTCTGGCTCGGCCGCGATGCTCATCTGGTGCATTACCCGGTCAAGGGCGGCAGCCTTATCAACATCGTCGTCATCATGGATGACGATTGGAATGCGCCCGGCTGGAGCGAGCCGGCGACGCGAAGCGATTTGCTCTCGCGGTTTTCGACGCAGCATTGGGCGCCGCAGGCGCTTTCGCTGCTCAGCGCCCCCGAAGCCTGGCTGAAATGGGCGCTTTACGATCGCAAGCCGATTTTGCGCTGGACGCGGGGGCCGGTGGCGTTGCTCGGGGATGCCGCCCATCCGATGCTGCCCTATCTGGCCCAGGGCGCCGCCATGGCGATCGAAGATGCCGCCGTGGCAGCGCGATGTCTGGCGCGCGAGCCGCACGATCCCGCCGTGGCACTGCGCGGCTATTGCGCGGTGCGGCGCGCCCGCGCCTGGAAGGTCCAGCGTCTCGCCGCACGTAACGGTGGGCGCTATCACCTAGGCGGCCTGCGCGCTATGGTGCGCGATGCGGCAATGCGGACGCTGGGCGGCGCCCGGCTGCTGGAGCACTATGACTGGATTTACGATTGGCGCCCGCCCGCCGCCTTGTCGCTCGCCTGATCGCCTGCAACCTGACTGATCACGCCATGAACGCGACCGCCGCAACAAACAAAGGTGCGCTGTTTCCCACTTCGATCGCGGGCAGCCTGCCGAAGCCAGCGTGGCTCGCCGAGCCGAACAAGCTGTGGCCGCAATGGCGGCTCAAGGGCGACGATCTCGCCAATGCGATCGATGACGCTACGCTCCTTGCGCTCAAGCTGCAGGAGGATGCCGGCATCGACATCGTCGGCGACGGCGAGCTGTCGCGCCAGCATTTCGTCCATGGCTTCCTCGAGGCGGTGGACGGCATCGATTTCGACAAGAAGGTCGAGATGGGTATTCGCGATGATCGCTACAAAGCCATGTGCCCGAGCGTCGTCGGCGAACTCAGATTGCGCGGGCGCGTGCACGCGCGCGAGGCACGGCTTGCCCGCGCCCACACGACGCGAAAGCTCAAATTCACTCTCCCCGGCCCGATGACCATCGTCGACACCATCGCCGACGCTCATTATGGCGACCGGACGAAAATGGCGCTTGCGTTTGCCGGTTTGCTCAACGAGGAAGCGCGCGGGCTCGCGGCCGACGGAGTCGATGTCATTCAGTTCGACGAACCGGCCTTCAATGTTTACATGGAGCAGGCGGCCGGCTGGGGTATAGAAGCGCTGCATCGCGCCATCGACGGTGTCGGCTGCACGAGCGCCGTGCACATCTGCTACGGCTACGGCATTCCCGCCAATATCGCCTGGAAGGCCGGGCTGGGCACGGAATGGCGGCAGTACGAGAAGTTCTTTCCCGCGCTGGCGAAGAGCCGCATCGATCAAGTCTCCATCGAGTGCATCAATTCGCACGTGCCGCTCCGCGTCCTCGAGCTCCTCGAAGGCAAGGACGTGCTCGTCGGTTTGATCGACGTTGCCACCGACAAGATCGAAACGCCGGAAGAGATTGCGGGCGTCATTGGCGACGTGATGAAATATGTCGCGAAGGAAAAAATCGTCGCCTGCACCAATTGCGGCATGGCGCCGATGCGCCGCGACATCGCGGAGAAAAAACTGCGGGCGCTCGGCAAAGGCGCTGCGCTGGCGCGGCAAAAGTTCGCCTGATGCGATGTTGGGCCTGGCCCCCTCCGATGGTCGCCGGGCCTGGACAGGGCAATCCGGCCATCCCCCGGATATGACCGCCCGCACCCCAGCCCCCAAGCGGTAGGATTTCCTTAAATCTTTACCGGTTGGATGGAATCAAAACCAGGGAAAGCGAAATGCACATGCCGTTTGTGACGACCGTCGCGTTTGCCGGTCGGGATGGAACGAGTATGAACCTGCAGTACGGCGTCTCTGCGGGCACCGAAGCTGAAGCGCGGACCGAGATTCAGCGGCGGCTCATCAACCAAGAGATTTGCAATTATTCGATTGTTGAAGTCAGGCGGGCAACGCGCGACGAAGCCAAATTGCTCAATCTGCCGGCCGGCTCAATCAAGCTGCTGAACTGAAAGCGGCAGCAAAGCGCGCGCAGCAAATGCGTGCTTTAAGCTACGCCTTTTCCAGCGCCTCGCGCAAAACCACGCCGTGGCTCAAATCGAGTTCGTGCGTGGCGGTAAGGAGCGTCGCCGCATGGCCCTTGATCTTGGCCCGCAGCGCCGCAAGTTCGTCCTTATGCGCGGCGAGCTCTTCACGGTAGCGGCGGCGAAATTCGGCAAAAAGCTGCGGATCATGGCCGTACCACTTGCGTAATTCGTTGGATGGCGAAAGCTCCCGCGGCCAGGCATCGAACTTCAACGACGCTTTTGAAAGCCCGCGCGGCCACAACCGGTCGATCAGAATGCGGATGCCGTCATCCCGGCCCGGTGCGTCGTAGACGCGTTTGATGGCAATCGAGGTCGCGCGTGCCTGCCGGCGCTTGGTCGGCGCGGTGCGTTTCTTCGCTGTGGGTTTCCGCCGCTTCATCGCTCACTGCGCGAAAAAACGTCGATCAACTCGCCCACCTTGCGCCGCTGCTCCGCCTTGTTGCCCGAGGCGATCGCATGCTCGACGCAGTGGGCCACGTGATCGGCGAGAATTTCCTCCTCAGCCTTTCGCAGCGCCGCGCGCACAGCCGAGAGCTGAGTGACGATATCAATGCAATAGCGGTCTTCCTCGACCATGCGCGACAGCCCGCGCACCTGGCCTTCGATCCGTTTCAAGCGTTTAAGCACCGATGACTTGGCAAGCTCCTGCATGCCGTCTATATACCCCTACGGGGTACAGGTTTCAAGCGGCTAATCATGGATCATTCAGTCTGTTCGCATCACGGAACTCCCGCCGCCGGTGAAATCGACCCCGTTTGCGGAATGCAGGTCGATCCGGCGAAGACGCCGCATCACTCCGCCCATTGCGGCCGTACCTATTACTTCTGCTGTGCCGGCTGCGAGCGCAAGTTCAGTGCTGCCGCGGAGCACTATCTGCACGGCGCGCCCGCTGCTTCACCGGCCGCGCAGCCCGCGGACGCGATCTATACCTGCCCGATGCATCCGCAAATCCGCCAGCGCGGACCGGGGCACTGCCCGATTTGCGGCATGGCGCTCGAACCGGTGACGGCGAGCGCGGAGACGGCACCGAATCCCGAACTCGTCGATATGACCCGGCGGTTCTGGATCGCTCTGGCGCTGTCGGTTCCCGTGCTGGCCCTGGACATGGGCGGACACATTGGCATTCGGCTCCCGGTCAGCGAAACGCTTGCGCAATGGATTGAGTTCGCGCTGGCGACACCGGTCGTGCTGTGGGCCGGCTGGCCGTTCTTCGTGCGCGGCTGGCGTTCGGTCATCGCGCGTCATCTCAACATGTTCACGCTCATCGCCATGGGCACCGGGGTCGCCTACCTCTACAGCGTGGTCGCCGTGCTCGCCCCCGGCATCTTTCCGATCCAGTTTCGCAACGCCCACGGCGGCATGGCGCTCTATTTCGAAGCCGCAGCCGTCATCACGGTGCTGGTGCTGCTCGGGCAAGTGCTCGAGTTACGCGCCCGCGCCGCCACCTCCGGCGCCATCCGGGCGCTGATGAGTTTGACGCCGAACACGGTGCGGCGCCTGCGCGAAGATGGCAGCGACCAAGACGTGGCGCTCGATACCGTTGCCGTCGGCGATCGATTGCGGGTACGGCCGGGCGAAAGGGTCCCCGTCGACGGCGTGCTCGTCGAGGGTCGTTCGGCAATCGATGAATCGATGCTGACCGGCGAGTCGATGCCGGTCGGCAAGGAAGCCGGTGCAAAGGTGATCGCCGGAACGCTCAACAGCAGCGGCAGCTTCATCATGCGCGCGGAGAAAGTCGGCCGCGACACCATGCTGGCGCGCATCGTCGAGATGGTCGCGGCCGCGCAGCGCTCGCGCGCGCCGATCGCGCGCCTTGCCGATCAGGTTGCGTCCTGGTTCGTGCCGGCGGTGATCGCCGTCGCACTCATTGCATTTGCGGCATGGGCCGCTTTCGGACCGCAGCCACGTCTCGCCTTCGCGCTCGTTGCCGCGGTGACGGTCCTGATCATCGCCTGTCCGTGCGCGCTCGGTTTGGCGACGCCGATGTCGATCATGGTCGGCATCGGGCGCGCCGCGTCCTTCGGCATTCTGATCAAGGACGCGGAGGCTTTGGAGCGAATGGAAAAGGTCGACACGCTTGTCGTCGACAAGACCGGCACCCTCACCGAAGGCAAGCCTAAAGTGGTCGCCATCGTGCCGGCGCCAGGTTTTGATGAAACAGCCGTGCTCGAACTTGCCGCCAGCGTTGAGCGGGCGAGCGAACATCCGCTGGCGGCGGCAATCGTCACGGCTGCGGCAGAGCGCAACATCGCTCCTCTCCCCGCTGTCGATTTCGATGCTCCGGCGGGCAAAGGCGCGCTCGGGACGGTCGAGGGACAGCGGGTGGCGGTCGGCAGCGGCAAATTTCTTGCCGAGCGCGGCATCGCCACCGAAACACTGCAGCAAGAGGCGGAGCGGCGACGCGAAGACGGCGCCACCGTCGTGTTTGTTGCCGCCGCTGACCGGCTCGCTGGCTTTGTCGCCATCGCCGATCCGGTGAAGCCCACGACGGCCGCGGCCCTTGCGGGCTTAAGAGCGCAGCGCATCGCCGTGGTGATGCTGACCGGCGACAGCCCCGCCACTGCGCGCGCCATCGCCAAGAAACTCGGCATCGAGGACTTTGCCGCCGAACTTCTGCCCGAGCAGAAGGGCGCCGTCGTAGAAAGATTGCGGCGCGAGGGCCGGGTCGTCGCCATGGCGGGTGACGGGGTCAACGACGCCCCCGCGCTCGCCGGCGCTGACATCGGCATCGCCATGGGCAACGGCACCGACGTCGCCATGGCGAGCGCCGGCATGACCCTCGTCAAGGGCGATCTCGCCGGCATTCTTCGCGCGCGGAAGCTTTCCGCCGCTACCATGCGCAATATCCGGCAAAACCTGTTTTTCGCCTTTCTCTATAACGCTGCCGGCGTACCGATCGCGGCGGGCGTGCTCTATCCGCTGTTCGGACTTTTGTTGTCCCCGGCGATGGGAGCTGCGGCGATGGCGCTTTCCTCAGTCAGCGTCGTTGCCAATGCGCTGCGGCTGCGTCGCATTGTGTCATAACACGCACGGCCAAAATCCGGTTTTGCCCGAGTCTTTGGCTCACGAGACCTTCGCCTTTTCGGCGATCAGCACGGATTGCATGATCTGATCGGAGATATCGCGCACGGCTGCGGGCGAATGCGACAGAAAGAGCGTGTTCGTCTTGTCCAGCTCGCCGATCGATTTGATGGTGTCGAAATACTGCGTCACCATGACCAGCTGCATGACTTCCGCGGTCGTCACATCGGCCACGGCACTGCGGAATTGCTCGATCGAGCCGCGCAGTCCCTCGATGATCGCCTTGCGCTGATTGGCAATGCCCTGCCCTTGCAGCGCCTTGCTCTCCGCCTCGGCTTCGGCCTTCTTCACCACCAGGATCTTTTCGGCCTCGCCCCTGGCGTTGGCGGCCACCTGCTCGCGCTGCGCCGCATTGATGTCGTTCATGGCCGACTTCACCTTCGCGTCAGGGACGATGTCGGTGACCAGCACATTGACGATTTCAAACCCGAAGGTCGCCATATCGGCGTCGAGTTCCTGTTTCACCGCCGCAGCGATGCCCGATTGGCTGGCAAACACCTCGTCCAAGGTCATGCCTGGGACATGACCGAGAATGACTTGTTCGACATAGGACTGGATCTGCTGTGCCGGGTTCGACAGCCGATAGAAGGCGTCGTAAACTTTTTCAGGCCGCACGCGATTTTGCACCGAGATCGGAATGGTGACGAACACGTTGTCCTTGGTCTTCGTCTCCATCGTGAGGTTAATCTGATTGACTCGCAGGCTGATCCTGCCCGCCACGCTATCGATGATGGGCATCTTCCAGTTCAGACCGGGTTGGGCGGCGCGGAGAAATTTGCCGAATCGCGTGATGACTGCGACTTCGGCGGTATTGACAGTGAAGAAGCTTCCGAGAATCAACACGATGAGAATGAGAAGCAGGATGGCAATGAAGGTCGGGCCGACGAAGTCCATTTCGATCTCCTCGTCTTTGCGGTCTGATATCGGGGGGAGTTCAAAGCCAGGCGAGTTCAAAGCAGATAAGCGAGCATAGCAAGCTGGATTGCAGACTATATGACCACCTGTAGGTTAGTCGCCGGCGATTCGCTCAAGGTTCACGAGGACCTTGAAATGGACAGCAATACGCGGCGTGCGGGAGCCGGCCATGGCTAACGAGATCGAGCACAAATACCTGGTGCACAAGGATGCATGGAGGCCTTCGCGAGCGGGTGTCCTCTATCGGCAAGGCTATCTGTCATCCGCCAAGGAGGGCGTCGTCCGCGTGCGCATCGCCGGTGATGAGGGCTTTCTGACCGTGAAAGGCATCACCACCGGCATAACACGCCTTGAATTCGAGTACCCCGTTCCGCTCGCCGACGCTGCAATCATGCTCGATCAGCTCTGCATGCGTCCGCTGATCGAGAAGACAAGATACCACGAGGACTACCAGGGCCATTGTTGGGAGATCGATGAATTCCACGGCGATAATGCCGGCCTCGTCATTGCCGAGGTGGAGCTTGACAGCGCCGACGAGCGCTTCGCGCTGCCGCCCTGGGCGGCGGCCAACGTCTCCGAAGACCCGCGCTATTTCAATTCGAACCTCGCGGTGAACCCTTACAAGAATTGGAAAAGTTAAGAATGCGGCTGCCATCCCGCGCCGCCGGCGGATGCCTGCTGGCGGCAACCGCCGAATCTCGCTGGGTATATGGCAATTGTCCGGGCGTTCATTCGCCGTTAGATTCGCGACAAATCCACTTTCCAACGATGCGACACGCTTGATTGCAGGTCGCATTCCGGTGCGAACTGAATGATCCAGGCCCCTTCACCGGCAAGCGTCGCGCTCCTTCTCGGCTTGAGCTTTTTTCTCGGGCTCGCCTTCGAAGATTTTTTCGGCAGGACCAACACCAGCCGCCCGGGGGGCGTGCGCACCTTTCCGCTGCTGGCGGTGGGCGGGGGTGCGCTTTATCTGTTCGATCCGACCCGCTTTATTCCCTTCACCGGCGGGCTCTTGGTCCTCGGTGGCTGGCTCTATCTGTATTATCAGCGGCACTTGCGGGACCCGGACGAGGCAGGCGAGACCAATGCCAGTCTCATCGTTCCGGTGCTCAATGTTCAGGCGTATTTGCTCGGGGCCATCACCCTGGCATTGCCACATTGGATCGCGGTGGCGACGACCGTCACCGCGGTTTTGCTGCTGACCGGCCGCACCCAGCTTCACGCTCTGGCGCGACGCATCGAACTGAAGGAAATCATCACCGCCGGCCAATTCCTCATTTTGACCGGGATCATCTTGCCGCTATTGCCGAACGAACCGGTGACGACACTGACCAAGATCACCCCGCGTCAGGTCTGGCTCGCCTTGGTTGTGGTGTGCAGCTTTTCCTATGCCAGCTATCTCGCCCAGCGCTATTGGGCCGCCGCGGCGCGTGGATTATGGATGGCGGCGCTCGGCGGCCTCTATTCGTCGACTGCGGCTACAGTGGTGCTGGCGCGCCAGGCAAAGGCCAATCCCGCGCTCAAGCGGCAGGCGCAAGCCGGAATCACGCTTGCGACCGGCATCATGTATTTGAGGATCGCGGCGGTTGTCGCGATTTTCAATTTGACGCTGGCACGGCTCTTGGCGCCGCCGCTCTGCGCGCTTGCCGTACTCGGATTTGCGATCTGCGCGGCGCAATATTGGTGGGGCAAACCGTCGGCGAAGGACTCCGAGCCGCAGGCCGCGATCATGTCGGCCACCGGCGCGAATCCGCTGGAGCTTGGGGCGGCGGCGATCTTCGCCGCCCTGTTCATCGCCGTCTCTCTCGCCTCGAGCTTCGCCACCTCGCAATTCGGCACCTCCGGCATCTACGCGCTCGCGGCGGTCATCGGCGTCTCCGATATCGATCCGTTCGTGCTTAACCTGGTGCAGGGGGGCGCAGCGGGCATGGCGAATACCGCGCTTGCAGCGGCAATCCTTATCGCCGCGTCCTCGAACAACATGCTCAAGGCGTTTTACGCCGTTTCCTTCGGCGGTGGACGCACGACCGCCGTCAGTGCCGCCGCGCTCGTTTTTCTTGCCGCCATCGGCGTCGCCATTGCGGTGCTCATGGCAACCGGCCTTGCGTAGCGCGGCCGGGTGCAGGCCGGTGGCCGGATAGCAGGGTGCCGCGATCAGCGAATGCTCCGGTCGCTGGTAAATGCCGAGGCGGCGGCTGGCGCGGGCGTCAGCGAGCAGTTCTTTTCCGCCGCCGTGCGCTGAAGAACCTTTTTCTGCTCCTGCACCGTCTGGTAGTCGCTCCGATAGGTCATTGCCCCAATCACCACGCCGCCGCCCCCCTCATCTGCCTTGTTGATGAGGTTGCGCAGCTCTGTCTCGCGCTTGGCTAAGTTGTTCCATTGGGTGAGCAGGTCCTTGCAGTTATAGCCCTCGTACCGCGCGGGATCGACCATAAGGCCCCCGACGCCGTCACCGAGATCACAGCCGGCGAGCGTCGTTACAACAAGAAGCAAAGCGACGGCCGCGGCCGCATGAGCGGATCGCAACACGTTTTGAACAGCGGAGGTGATGCGGCCGCAAAAAGCCATGAAACGAAACACCATGAAACGAGACGCCAGGAGATTGAGATGAGATTGAGACTGTGATGAGACTGTGGCCTGCCCGATGCGCGATATTGTACGATTCCCCACGCGCACGTTCGCTTGCTAGAGCATGATCCCGAAAAGTGGATGCCGGTTTTCGGAAAAGATCATGCTCCAACAATAAGCTAGAGCAGAGTGGCGATTCTGCTCTAGCGGGCAAATAAGGCAAGTTTGCAAGGTCGGAGCTTAGGCGAGCACTTGTGCAGTACATGCAGACGAGACCGTACGAAAATGGGGCAAACTCCATTAAGGAGCCGTAAAACCTCCCCTATCGCGCGCTGGCAAGTTTGCCGACGCGGCCGGCAATTCTAGAGCGCCCGCGTTAGCGCTTTGCCTATTCGTGCGCGGCTTCCGTGCCGACCGATTTTGCCGGCGAGGTCAGAGCCTTGTACGCATTCACCAGACCGGGATCGAAGCCTGCATGGGCCCCGGAAATTTCGACCGGCACGCCCGTACTCATGAGAATGCCGCGGATATCGGCCGGCTTGAGCGATGGATCGTGTTGCAGCAGCAGCGCCGCGGCGCCGCTGACATGCGCGGCGGCAACCGAGGTCCCGGTCGTGAGCTCAAATGTGTCGCCGGGTGCGAGTGCGAGAATGTCGACCCCCGGCGCAGCGAGTACGACGTAGGGACCGCGATTGGCCATCTTGAACAGGTGATCGTCAATATCGGTCGCGGTCACGGCGATGACGCTTGGGTCGGCTGCCGGATAGAGCGGCGCCGATGCCGGTCCGGCATTGCCGGCCGCGGCAACAAGCACGATGTTCTTCGCCGCTGCAGCCGCCAGCATCCGGTGCAAGGCGGGATCCTGCGGACCGGCAAAACTCATATTGACGACGCGTGCGCCATTGTCTGCGGCCCATTGCAGACTTTTGTAGATGGCAAAAGACGTTCCATCCGCATGATCGTCGAAGGCGCGCGCCGCCAGCAAGTCTGCGCCCGGAGCGATGCCCAACAGCTGGCCGTGCGAAGCGATAGCGCCCGCCATCTCGGTGCCATGCAATTGCGGCTGATCCTCGCTGCCCAGCGCATCGAAGCTCTTCACGACCGAGCCGCCGAGGCCTGGATTCTTCGCATCGATCTCGGAATCGATGACGGCAACTAAAACATTCGCTCCGGTCGCGATCCGCTGCGCCTGCTCGATCTGCAGTTTAGCCAGGACATATTGCGCCGCGTTGCTCTTTACGGCGGCGGCGGTCCGCGCGTCAGCTTGCTGCAACACGAACAAATAGTTCGGCTGCACGCTGGTAACGATGCTTTGGTACTGCAACGCCCCCACAACGCTCAACACCGAGCGGCGGCCGCCAATGTGCCAGCGGGAAAGCCTCGTCCCGATCAACGCGAAATTCTGCGCTTCGAGCTCGGTCAAATCGTAACGGCGCGTGAGCCGCCGGATCGCTTGCGGCGATGCGTTCGCCGAAAACGCCACGATCACCTCGTCGGGAACGAAGCGCCGCCGATCCGCCAGCGGTAAGCCGCCGCTGCTGGTGTTGCCGCTGCCGGCGTTGCCGTTGCCGCCTCCAAAGCGCCGCTCCTCAAACACTTGTTGATGGCCGTTGAAGCCTGGGCGCGGATGACCGCGGCCGACGCAACTTCCATATCGGTAATGTCCGCCGCAGGACGTCACTGGCCCTCCACCGAAAGGCCGCGTGACCACTCTGATGCGCGGATGCAGGATCTGCCCACGCCCGGTGCCGAACGTCCGTCCTGTCCAAACTCCGGTCCGGGGCCCGCCGCGGATCGGCAGATTGCCGGTCCGGGGCATAGAATGGATCGGCGCAAAGCGCATCCCCATCGCCCCAAACTGGGCTGCGGCCGGTCGTGATCCGCCAACGGACAAGGCAGTCGAAAGCAGCGCGACGAGCGCCGCGCCGCCGACCCGATGTAGCTTTTCTGCACTGTTCCGCATCGCCGAACCCAT
>JASHVN010000625.1 GCA_030044555.1 Xanthobacteraceae bacterium
TGCTGGAGCGCGCCGGCCTGATCGCCCGCTCGCGCGAGGCGCAATGGCGGCCCTGCCGCATCGAGCCGCGCGCTCTCAAAGAGGTGGACGACTGGCTCGAACACTATCGCCGCTTCTACGACGAGAGCTTCGATCGGCTCGGCGATTACCTGAAAAAGCTTCAGGCCGACGAAGCCAAAGGCAAAGGCTCCGAAGCCGGGCAACTCAAAGCGAGGAGTAAAAGGGATGGCCGCAAGAAGCAGCCTTGATCTCGATTCGGATCCGCGATCGATCGTCGGCACGCGCGAATACGACGCGCCGCGTGATCTCGTGTTCTCGGCGTTCACCGATCCGAAGCATTTGGCGCAATGGTGGGGGCCGCACGGCTTTAAGACCACGACGTTGAGCTTCGATATGCGCCCGGGCGGCATCTGGCGCTTCATCATGCACGGTCCCGACGGCCGCGATTATCAGAACCGCATCACCTACGAGGAGGTCACCCCGCCGGAGCGCATCGTCTACCGCCATGGCGGCGGCGAGGACGTCGAGCCGGTGCAGTTCCGCCAGACGATCACGTTCGAAGATCTCGGCGGCCGCACCCGGATTATCTGGCGCGGCGACTTCCCGTCGGCGGCGGAGCGCGACCGCGTCATCAAGGAATACGGCGCCGACAAGGGGCTGACGGAGACGATGGCGCGCCTCGCCGAATTCGTGGCGACTCGCTCCCCGTGAGCTGCCCGCTCAGCGATCAAACAGGAGGCTGGCATGTCGCGAGTATGCGCGGGTGCGTTTTCACTGTCGCTCGATGGCTTCGGCGCCGGGCCTGACCAGAGCCTGGAGAATCCGCTCGGCGTGAATGGGATGGTCTTACACGAATGGGCATTTAAGACTCGCACCTTCCGGACAATGTTCGGCCAGGAGGGCGGAGAGACCGGCGTCGACGACCAATTTGCAGCGCGAAGCTTCGAAAACGTCGGCGCGTGGATACTCGGCCGCAATATGTTTGGGCCGGTTCGCGGGCCATGGCCGGACGAGCATTGGAAGGGCTGGTGGGGCGCCAATCCGCCCTATCACGTGCCGGTCTTCGTGCTCACGCATTACGCGCGTGCGCCGATCGTTATGGAGGGCGGCACCACCTTCCATTTTATCACGGATGGGATCGAGTCCGCTCTGCGGCAGGCGCAGGCCGCCGCCGGAGGAAAGGACATCCGGGTCGGCGGCGGCGTCTCGACGGTCCAACAATTCCTGCGCGCCGGCCAGATCGATGAGATGCATCTTGCGGTCGCGCCGGTTTTCCTCGGCGCGGGTGAAAACCTTTTTGCCGGTCTTGATTTGCGGGCCCTCGGATATGTATGCGCCGAGCGTATTTCGACGGCCAACACGATCCATCTCATCGCGAAGAAGCAGCGGTGATGAATCTCCCGCTTACAGACGCCAGTAAAATTTCTTCTGAGTGCTGTCGAACCGAAGCGTGGTCGTTCGTCCTCGGAGCAGTGATGAAGGAGAACGACCATGCAAGATGCGCTGCTGATCTATCTCATGATCACGAACACGCGCCATGCTGGCGGCTTTCGCTTCGCCGCTCATTTGGTTCACGACGCGGGGGTGCAATGCATGGCGGTGTGGTTCGCGATCACGCGGAACTGGAACACTGCCGTGGCCGCGATCGGGCGAAAGGTGCTCACAAGGATCATGCTCACAAGGATCATGCTCACAAGGATCATGCTCACAAGGATCATGGGCAATGGCGGACGAACTCGGCGGCGGGCATCCGCTTTGGCGAGGTTTTGCCCCGGCGCCGCGACCCGCCTGGGGGCACAGAGCGATTGGCTGCAGGCGTTGACCCGGCTCGAAAACTACGTCGTGTCAATAAGATAGTGCCATCCTCGGGGGCGTCGCGGAAATTTTCAACGGCTTGTCGGGATGACGCATACTTGTTCGTCCTTGGGGCGAAGGATCGGGAGGGGCCATGCTGTATGCATTTCTGTGCTGCCACGACGAGGCGATCGTCAATTCCTGGACCAAGGAAGAAGACGATGCGGTTCTCGCCAAACGGGCCCGGGTGACCGACAAGCTGGCGGCGCGCGGGAAGCTCGGACCGGCGGTGCGGCTGATGCCGACGACGGCGGCGACGACGGTGCGCATGGGCCGCGAGCCGGTCGTGCTCGACGGCCCCTTCGCCGAGACCAAGGAAGCGCTGCTCGGCTTTTATCTGATCGACTGCGACTCGCTCGAGGAAGCGATCAACGTCGCCCAGGAGATCGGGCGCGATGAGAAAGTGGTGTTTGAAATCCGCCCGGTGAAAGTGTTTGTGTCGAAGGGTAAAGCCTCGTGACCGACGTCGCCTGGATCGATCCGCTGTTGCGCTCGGCGCGCCCGCAGGCCGTCGGCGCGCTGCTTCGCTATTTTCGCGATCTCGATCGCGCAGAGGAAGCGTTTCAGGAAGCCTGTCTGCGCGCGTTGAAAAACTGGCCGGTCAACGGACCGCCGCGCGATGCCGTCGCCTGGCTGGTTCTGGTCGGCCGTAATGCCGGGCTCGATGATGCGCGCCGCCGCAGCAAGAACGATCCGCTGCCGGCCGACGGCGAAATCTCCGATCAGGGCGACGCCGAGGCCGACATCGCGGAACGGCTCGACAATTCGCACTACCGTGACGACGTGCTCCGCCTCTTGTTTATTTGCTGCCACCCGGATCTGCCGGCGGTGCAGCAGATCGCACTGGCGCTGCGCGTGGTCTCCGGCCTGTCGGTCAAGGAAATCGCGCGCGCCTTCCTGGTGAGCGAGAGCGCCATGGAGCAGCGCATCACCCGTGCCAAAAGCCGTGTGGCGCAGGCCGACGTGCCGTTCGAGACGCCGGGCGCGGCGGAGCGGGCGGAACGGCTCGGCGCCGTCGCCGCCATGCTCTATCTTCTCTTCAACGAGGGTTATTCGGCGAGCGGCGGCACCGTGCATGTGCGTCTGCCGCTGTGCGAAGAGGCGATCCGCCTCTCGCGTCTGCTGCTGCGGCTCTTTCCCGGCGAACCCGAGATCATGGGGCTTACCGCGCTGTTGTTATTGCAGCATGCGCGGGCGCCGGCGCGGCTCGATGCCGACGGCGCGATCATTCTGCTGGAGGACCAGGACAGACAGAGATGGGATCGCGACATGATTGCCGAAGGGGCGGCGTTGATCGAAAAGGCGCTGCGCCACCGCAATCCTGGCCCCTATCAGGTGCAGGCCGCCATTGCCGGGGTGCACGCACATGCGGCCCAAGCCGAAAATACCGACTGGGGCGAGATCGATCGTCTCTATGCCACGCTGGAGCGCTTGCAGCCGTCACCCGTGGTGACGCTCAATCGTGCCGTCGCCCTCAGCAAGGTGCAGGGGCCGGCCGCCGCGCTGGCGATGATCGAGCCCTTGGCCAAGCCGCTATCCGGCTATTTCCATTTTTTCGGCGTGAAAGGCGGGCTGCTCATGCGGCTCGGCCGCGCCGATGAAGCGCGCATCGCCTTCGATCAGGCCATCGCACTCGCCCATACGCCGGCGGAAGCCGCCCATATCCGGATGCACCTGGACCGCTTGATGAAGGACAGCCAGCCGGCATGAGGCAAAAGCTGGGCGCCGTGGCCCGCAAAAAATTCGCAATGAAATGTCGGAATAGCGTCATGCCATTCGTCATAAGACAAAGTCGGCAAAGACTGACGTGACAAGAAACTGCAGTAATCGCCTCAACCCCTGAACATGGAGACTGCCATGCAAGTGCAACCGTATCTGAGCTTCGAAGGTCGCTGCGACGAGGCGATCGAGTTCTACAAGAAGGCCGTCGACGCCAAGGTCGACATGCTCATGCGCTTCAAGGAAGCGCCGGATCAGTCGATGATCTCGCCGGACAGCGCCGAGAAGGTGATGCATGCCGCCGTTCATATCGGCAACACCCAGATCCTGATGTCCGATGGCCGCTGCCAGGGCAGCCCGAATTTCAATGGCATTGCGCTGGCGCTCAGCGCGGCCACGGAGGCGGATGCGGAACGGATGTTCAACGCACTCGCCGACGGCGGCGAGGTGAGGATGCCGATGACAAAGACCTTCTTCTCGTCGCGCTTCGGCATGCTCGCCGACAAATTCGGCGTCGGCTGGATGGTGCTCGTGGAGCACTGACGGACGCGCAAGAACTTAAGCTGCGGAGGGAGCAATGCTCGCCGAAACAAAAAGTGCGGATTTCGTTATCTCCCGCGTCTTCGATGCGCCGCGCGATCTCGTCTGGAAGTGTTTTGCCGAACCGGAACGCATGAAAGAGTGGTTCGGCCCGAAAGGTTCCGTCATCGTGACCTGGAAAATGGATTTTCGGGTTGGCGGAACCTATCACGGTGCGATGCGTGCCGGCGACGGCCCCGCGATGTGGGCGAAATTCGTTTATCGCGAAATCGTGGCGCCTGAACGTTTGGTGTGGGTGCATTCGTTTTCCGACGAAGCCGGTAATCTGACGCGGCATCCGCTCAGCCCGACATGGCCGTTGCAGTTGCTGACGACGGTCATTTTGGAAGACGCGCCGGGCGGCAAGACCAGGCTCACCTTGCGCTGGTCACCGCTAAACGCCTCCGCAGAGGAACGCGAAACGTTCGACGCCGCTCACGACAGCATGCGCGGCGGCTGGAGCGGCTCGTTCGAACGGCTCGACGCCTATCTCGCCGGCGCGCGCTAGCGCCGGCTCATTATCCGCCCGCATCATCGAGGCTCATCATGCGCATGACCAGACAAAGACTCACGCCGTGCCTGTGGTTCGATACGGAGGCCGAGGAAGCGGCGAACTTCTATGTCTCGATTTTTGCAAACTCGCGCATCAAGCACATCAGCCGCTATGGCAATGCCGGGCGCGAGGTGCATGGCAAGGCGCCGGGCTCGGTCATGGTCGTCGAATTCGAGATCGAAGGGCAGACGTTCACCGCGCTCAACGGCGGCCCGCACTTCAAGTTCAGCGAGGCGATCTCCTTCCAGGTGATGTGCGACACGCAGGATGAGATCGACCGTTTCTGGAACAAGCTATCCGAGGGCGGTCGGGAAGGGCAGTGCGGCTGGCTCAAAGACAAATACGGACTGTCCTGGCAGATCGTGCCCTCTGCGCTGCCGCAGATGATCTCGCAGGCGCGCGGCGATCAGCTCGACCGAGTGATGGGCGCGGTCATGCAAATGAAGAAGTTCGATATGAAAATGCTGGAGCAGGCCAGCGCGGGCTAGGCGCCGGCGAACCTCAAAAAGCGTCTTGAAACGCAGCCTACTCCGGTCGCGGCTGAATAGATGCAGCTGCCGTCATCGTATTCTTCTTGTCAGCCTTTTTTATCGGCTAGAGCATGATCCCGAAAAGTGGAAACCGGTTTTCGGACAAGATCATGCTCAAAGGAAAAACCTAGAGCTTGATCCGATTGAATCGGATCAAGCTCCAGGTGAGCGGAGACGCTTTCGCGAAGCGGGTCCGAAGAAGAAGGATTCCCTTTCGGAATCCTCGCGTCTGCTCGCGGCCCGCACGCGCATGAGATCCCTGCGCGCGACCAGGCCCACGACATGGCGGCTGGCCGGATCTACGATCGGGACGCGGCCTACGTCGTGCGCCACCATGCGGTTGACCAACTCGGCAACGACTTCACCCGGATAGCCGACGACCAGCGAAGCATCGGAGACCAGGTCGTCAAGCGTGCGATGCTCCGGGGTTCCTTCCGTCATCCAGCGCAGGACATCGGCGCGATCCGCCATGCCGACGGCACGGCCCTGGTCGTCGACCACGGGATAGGATCGATGCCGCGTTCCTTGAGCGGTGAAGAAGGCAATGGCCTCCTTGACCGGCATCGAAGCGGGGAGCGTCTCGACATCTTTCACCATGACGTCGGCGACCCGGGCCAGTTGCAGCGGGTCGATGCTGTATTCGCGGGTGATGTGCTGGCCGTGCCGCGACACTTTCTCTGTCAGGATCGAGCGCTTGAGAAGGAGAACGGTGACGGCATACGCCACGGTCGTCGCCACCAGCAGCGGCACCAGCAGATGGACATTGCCGGTGAGTTCGACTGCAAACAAAGTCCCGGTCAATGGCGCGCGCATGGTGCCGCCCATCATCGCGCCCATGCCGATGATCGCCCATAAGCCGGTACCGCCCGGCAACCATAAGCCTTCAAGCCAGCCGAGCGCGCCGCCGAGAATGAGCAGCGGCGCCAATACGCCGCCTGACGTTCCCGACGCCAGTGCGATGATCCAGATGACCGCCTTGACGACGAGCAAGGCGGCGACGGCCTGTGCGGAGGTGAAATGGCCGCTGACGAGGTCGCCGATCACGTCGTAACCGACGCCCAGCGCGCGCGGTTGGATCAGTCCGCCCAAGCCGACAAAAATGCCGCCGATGACCGGCCACCACATCCAATGAATCGGCAGGCGCTCGAAGAGGTCTTCGGCGGCGTAGAGCAGGCGCGTGCATAGGCCCGATTGCAGGCCGCCGATGAGGCCGACGAGCGCGCAGGCAGGCAGGCCCCACCAGGGCAGGTGGGGAATCTGGCTGTAAGGAAATAACGGTATCGTGGCGAAGAGCAGGGGACGGACCGCAATCGCCACAGTGCAGCTCGCCACCACCGGAATGAAGCTGCGCGGCTTCCACTCGAACAGCAGCAGCTCGACCGCCAGCGCGACCGCCGCCAGTGGCGTACCGAAGATAGCGGTCATGCCGGCGGCGGCGCCCGCGACCAGCAGCGTCTTTCGCTCCGCGGCGCTCATGTGGAAGCACTGAGCGAACAGGGACCCCATGGCGCCGCCGGTCATGATGATCGGTCCTTCGGCGCCGAACGGGCCGCCGGTGCCGATGGAGATCGCCGACGACAGAGGTTTGAGCACCGCGACCTTGGGATCCATCCGGCTGCCGCCGATCAGGATCGCCTCGATGGCCTCAGGAATTCCGTGGCCACGAATTTTCTCCGAACCGAAGCGAGCCATCAGTCCGATGATGATGCCGCCCAGCGCCGGCACCAGGACCATCCAGGGACTGGCGACCGCATGGGCCAGCGAAACGGTGGTAAAGGAAAAACGGCCAAACCAGGCGAGGTTGGTCACAAGCGCAATGAGTTTCACCAACACCCAGGCCGAGGCGGCGCCGCCGCAGCCGACGATGAGCCCCATGCCGGTGAGGAGCGGCAGGCGCCAGTCAGCGCTGAAGTCACCAAGCCTGGATTCAAGGGAATGATCTGTCTGCATGGATTGTGAGGAGCTATGCATAGAATGCGGAGCGGTAATTGATGACATAAGCCTTCCGGTTTCGTGCGCGCACGATGTAACTGCGATTTTTGCAATCGTGGGAGACCCGACGGGGCGGGGATCGTGACCGCAAGAATGGACGCGTAGTGCGACTATATCGTGTCACGATATAATTCAAGGTTAAGCAATGGCAACCAGCGAGCGGGCTTCGGCAAGGCCGATCAGTGCGGCCGACTACCGGCGGTTGGCGGCCTTTCGGCATGCGCTCCGCCGGTTCCTCGCCTTCAGCGAGGCGGCGGCACGGAAGGCCGGGATCACGCCGCAACAGCACCAGGCGCTCCTGGCGATCAAGGGCGCGCCGAGCGCGGCGGGCGTCACGGTCGGGTACCTCGCCAGACAGCTTTTGCTGCAGCCGAATAGCGCGGCGGAGCTCGCCGATCGGATGGTCAATTGCGGGCTTCTCGTGCGCGGGGAGGCGGCCGATGACCGCCGGCGCGTCCTCCTCTGCCTCACTCCATCGGCCGAAAAGGCGCTGCAGGCGCTTTCGACCGCCCACATCCGCGAGCTGCGCGAATCCGCTCCGGTCGTCGACGGTCTGCTCGAATTACTCAAGCCAGGCGGGGCCAAAAGCCATCGGCGGCAGCGAACGGCGAGCACCTGATGGCGCGGCTCGCTCGCGCGACGATGACGCATTATGTTGCAGACATTGCCGGGCCGCGAGCGCGCCAGGGATCGCGCGCCATGGATCGCGCGCCGAGGATCGCGCGATGGATCGCGTCATGAACGGTCGACCGACGACCCTGCCAGTTTTTCAAGCTCCCTATGCGCCGTCGGACGAAGAACTGGCCGCTC
>JASHVN010000626.1 GCA_030044555.1 Xanthobacteraceae bacterium
TTGTTCGGGAGGTCTTTCTTTCGCTGTTTGACAAAGCTCGGACGCGAACAAAAAACGCGCCGCGAGAACGATCTCACTTATCCGCCCCCGCGAAAGCGGGGGAGGGGGACCATCCTACGCAGCAGGATGGTGGAGGGGGCGTCGCGCGCGACGCTTCATTTGCGTTGAAAGAGATTCGTCGACGCCTGCCCCCCTTGTAACTCTGGAATCACCGCGGCGGCTGGAATGCCGTTGCGGTGGCGGGCGAAAGACCGAAGCCCCCGAGGGACACCAAGCCCCGCCCCGCGCGAGCGCGGGTGTTTGTTCGCCCCCACAACCGGGACGCGGATGAAGATTCTTAACCATCGTCGCCTAACTTGATGGAACCGGCGCTGTCTGACCCAGGCAGGGGGGACGGTTCTATCCTGTTTGGCGGAACCGGCCGGAGCGTGTGGCCGGAGTGTGTTGATGCGTAGCCGCGGTGCGGTTGTGTTTATCGTCGCGGCGGCGTGCCTGAGCGGGCTCGGAGCCTGTTCCTCGACATCGAATCTCGGCGGCAGCGGCGGGCCGTCGGACGCGAGCAATGCGGCGAACGGGCCGCCCGGCCTTCTCACCGGCCTGTGGCCGTCGAAATCAAACGATTCGCAAAACAATACGCCAGATAAATCATCGGCCGCCGCCGGCGACGCGACCGGTACGGTGTCAACCAACACCCAGCCGGCCGAACCGGGCCCGAGCGGCGAGCCGGTGGCGCCGCTGGCGCCGCCCGGCCTGTCCGGCGACGATCCCAACGACGACCTGCAAAAGGGCAAGCGCTACTTCCGCAACAACGATTTCGGCCTTGCCGAACAGAGCTTTCGCAAGGCGGTGGAAAAGCACCCGCGCGACGCCGAGGCCTGGGTCGATCTCGCTGCGGCTTACGACCGGCTGCATCGCTTCGATCTCGCCGATCGCGCCTATGCGGGAGCCATTCACCTGATCGGACCGACGCCGCAAATTCTCAACGACCAGGGCTTTTCCTACATGCTGCGTGGCGACTATGCCCGCGCCCACTCAAAGCTCATGCAGGCGCAGGCCAAGGATCCGGCCAACCCCTATATCCGCGCCAATCTGCAATTGCTCGAACAGGCCTACCGCGACGGCAAGGCCGTGCAATAACGGGGCGGGCTGCTCGACCGCAGCAGGTCTAGTGCATGATCCGGAAAAGTGTGGAGCGGTTTTCCGAAAAGATCATGCGCAAACAAAGAGCTAAAGCGCGATGACGATTCAACCTCAGATCATCGCGCTTTAGCGGGGCGCAGTCCGCGCTTTTGCTGCCGCGGGCTTTTCCTTCCGGCGTAATGGCCAGATCTCGTCATTGCGAGGAGCCCGAAGGGCGACGAAGCAATCCAGAAACATTTGGATTGCGTCGCGGAGCCTGTCATCGGGCCCCGATTTCGTGCGGGCCGTTGGCTCGCAATGGCGCTTCAACCCGATCGAAATCCGCTCTAGCATCGGGCCCAATACGGCATGTAAGACCGAAGAAAATTCAGTGGGAGGAATTCGTCAGATGGCAACAAACGTCAATGCCGGCGCGCGTCTCGACCGGCTGCCGATTTCGCCGTTTCATTATCGCATCTTCTGGCTGGTCGGCGCCGGCATGTTCTTCGACGGCTACGATCTCTATGTTGCGGGCGGCGTGCTCGCCTCGACGATTGCGAGCAAGTTCTCCACGCTGCCGCAAAATCTGCAGTTCCTGTCGCTGACATTTGTCGGCATGACCGTGGGATCGCTGATCACCGGCTTCGTCGGCGACAAATTTGGGCGGCGCTTCACCTACCAGATCAATTTGCTGGTGTTCGGGCTGGCGTCGCTTGCGGCCGCCTTCGCGCAGACCATGCCGCAGCTTATCGCCTGCCGCTTCGTTCAGGGCCTGGGGCTCGGCGCCGAAATCGTGGTCGGCTATTCGACGCTCACCGAATTCGTGCCGCCGGCGACGCGCGGACGCTGGCTCTCGTTCATGGCGTTCCTCACCGTCTGCGGCTTTCCGGTCACCGCCGTCCTCAGCTATTTGATCATTCCCACCTGGGGCTGGCGGCCGATGTTCGTGATCGCCGGCATCGGCTCCCTCATCGTCTGGTATCTGCGCAAGAACCTCCCCGAATCGCCGCGCTGGCTGGAGGCGCAAGGCTGCGACGCCGAGGCCGAGGCTTTGTTGCAGACGATCGAAAAGGAGGTTGCCGCAGCCGCCACGCTGCCGGCGCCCGCGATTGTCGCGGCCCCGGCCCAGCTCACCGCGGCATCGATGTTCCGGCCGCCGATCCTGCAACGGCTTCTGGTCGGCAGCTGGGTGCTGATCACGATCAACACCCTGATCTTCGGCTTCGTGATTTTTCTTCCGCAGTTTTTTCTGCGGCAGGGACTGACCATTACCAACTCGCTGGGATACACGGTCGTGCTCGCAGCCGCATCGCTCGTCGGCTGCGCGTTTGGCGCCTATTTGTCGGATGCGATCGGGCGGCGCTGGAGCATCATCGGCGCGTCGTTGCTCACCATCGTGACCGGCTGGGTCTACGCCCACTTCAACGCCGCATCCGATCCGACGCTCGTTCTCAGCGTCGGCGCGCTGCTGATCGTCGCCATTTATATCCAGACCGCGATCCTGTTCGGCGTCTATACGCCCGAATTATTCCCGACCGAGATCCGGCTGCGCGCCAACGGCATTTGCAACACTTTGGGCCGGGGGGCGACCGTCGTGTCGCCGTTCGTGGTCGGCTTTCTCATGGTCAATTATGGGCTGCCGGGCGTGATTTGGCTGATGATCGGCCTCCTGGTGGTGCAAATTGTCGCGGTTTATGGCTGGGGCGTCGAGCCGGCCCGCCGCTCTTTGGAAGGCCTCGATCCCAAGGGCCTGAAGGCTTGAACAATCAGCTTGAATTAGGCGTCTCGGGTGGCGATATGAGCGCGGGGCCGACCTCGGCTGCGGGAAGAATTCATGTTCGAAGCATTCAGACACTTTGTCACCGATTTCGTCGAGGGCGGCAAGCATCCGAGCCAGTTCGCCGAGGACGATTACCGGCTGGCGGCGGCGGCGCTTCTGGTGCATTGCGCCGCCATCGACGGCGAGGTGTCGGAGCCCGAACGCCAAAAGCTCTACGCTTTGATCAAACAGCGCTTCAATCTCAGCGACACCGCCACCGCCGAGCTGATCGAGAAGGCGACCGTGGCCGAACATGAGGCGGTCGACCTTTATCATTTCACGCATCTGCTCAACCGTGCGCTTGACGAGGCAGGGCGCGCCAAAATCATCGAAATGATGTGGGAGATTGTCTACGCCGATGGCTCGCGCGACGAGCTGGAAGACAATCTGTTATGGCGCGCCGCCGACCTTCTCGGCGTGCCGCCGCGCGAGCGCATCGAGTTGCGCCAGCGCATTGCCGGCAAGGCCAGCATGCCCGGTGGCGAGCCGTTGACGGACGAGCCGTAACGGGCAGGCCAAGAGGCGGACCAAGAGGCAGACCATGAGACCAGCGACGCTGATCACCGGCGCCTCGTCGGGCATCGGCGCCGAACTCGCGCGCGTTTTCGCCGCCCACGGCGATGAACTGGTCCTGGTCGCGCGGCGGGAAGCCGATCTTTCGGCGCTTGCCAGCGAGATCGCGGCGTCCGGCGGCAAACAGCCGACGGTGCTGGCGCTCGATCTCGGACGCGGCGATGCGGTCGCCCGCATCGCCGCCGAGCTTGCCGCCCGCGACCTCGAACCGGCCAATGTGGTCAACAATGCCGGCTTCGGCCTGGCCGGTTCGTCGGCCGCCCTCGACCGCGACGAACAGCTGGCGATGATCGATCTCAATATCCGCGCGCTCACCGCACTGTCGCTGGCGTTTAGCGACAGCCTCGTCCGTCATCGCGGCGGCATTCTCAACGTCGCTTCGATCGCCGGATTTTTGCCTGGGCCCGGCATGGCGGTCTATTACGCCAGCAAGGCTTTCGTGCTGTCGTTCAGCGAGGCGCTTTATGCCGAGCTGAAGCCGCGCGGCGTGCGGGTCACAACGCTCTGTCCGGGGCCGGTGGCCACCGGCTTTCAGTCACGTGCTGGCTTGCGGCCGGGCGGCATCGGCGAAGGCAGTATTTTCGCGCTGCCGGCGCGGCGCGTTGCCGAAATCGGTTACGCAGGATTCGTGCGCGGCAAGCGCGTCGTCATTGCCGGCACCGGTAACAAACTTGCGGTTTTTTTCATGCGCTTTGTGCCGCACGCTCTGCTGCTGCCGATTGTCGCTTACGGCATGCGACGCGCCGGCAGAGTTTGAATTTCGAGAAGCTCCGCGATAGCAATCGCGTAACAGACCGCGCTCGATTCACTCGTTCATGCTGCAGCCTATTCTGATCGTCCTGCATCAGGAGCACTCCACGCCCGGCCGCGTCGGTACCGCCCTGCGCGAGCTCGGCTACAGGCTCGACGTACGCCGTCCGCGCTTCGGCGATCCGCTGCCGGAGACCATGAGCGAGCATGCGGCCGGCATCATCTTCGGCGGGCCGATGAGCGCCAACGACGAGGACGAATTCATTCGCCGCGAGATCGCCTGGATCGGCGTGCCGCTTAAGGAGCAGAAGCCGTTTCTGGGGATTTGCCTGGGCGCGCAAATGTGCGCGCGCCATCTCGGCGCCCGGGTCTTTCGTCATCCGCAAGGCCATGCCGAAATCGGCTATTACCCGATCCGACCGACCGCGGCGGGTCTCGCCGTCGTCAATGTCTGGCCGGAATGCGTCTATCAATGGCACCGCGAAGGTTTCGATCTGCCGCCGGACGCCGAGCTTTTGGCCGCGGGCGACACGTTCGAGGTGCAGGCGATCCGCTACGGGCGCGCCTTCGCGCTGCAATTTCATCCCGACGTCACCCACGCCACGATGCACAAATGGATGGCACGCGGCCAGGAGCGCATGGCGCTGCCCGGCGCGCGGCCCCGGCACACGCATTTCGCCGACCACGCCGTCTACGACTACACGGCGCGGGCGTGGTTGAGCGTTTTTTTGGAGCAATGGCTCGGAAGCTGAGGCAGTTTTAGAGTTTATAGCGAGATGAGATTTGATCGAATCGTCATGCCCGCGCCTGACGGGGCACCCCATCGCGCATCGCGCGATGGGGACCCCGACGCGGGCATCCACGTCTCAAATGCCGCGCCCGAACAAAGACGTGGATGGCCGGAACAAGTCCGGCCATGACAACCTCTGTCAAATCTAAAATCATCCCGCTCCAGCGTCACTGCCCTTGCGCCAGCTGGTCGGCGAAATACGCCACCGTCTTGGTATAGACCTCCGACGCATTCCACTGCAGCAGCACCTGGAAGTTCGGGCTGCCTTCGTCCCAAGGCTTGCCGGCCTGCCAGCCATAGCTTTTCAGATAATTCGCCGTCGAGGCGAG
>JASHVN010000627.1 GCA_030044555.1 Xanthobacteraceae bacterium
GGCACGTTCAGGGCGGCGAGCTCGGCGTTTGGCCCGGTGGCGAATTGAACAATGATGTGAGCGGTCTTGTCGCGCAGCCATTGCGGCCGCTGCGTCTTGAAGCTAGACCAGTCGACGCCGCAGGCGCCTTCGGCCTCGCCGCGTTCGATGGCGATCATGATCTCCGCGGTGCCCTTGTAGCCGTTGACCACACTGAATTTCGCGCCCGTCGTGTTTTTGATCATGAAAGCGTAATCGCTGGTCGACCCGCCGGTCTGGGTAGCGCCCATGACGGCTTTTTGCGTCATCGTCTGCGCAAACGTGGTGATCTTCGACGACGGCCCGGTGACGCAGATGCGCGGATCGCTGTCGGCGCTCGCCAAGTAAACGAATTTGGTCGGATCGTATTGGTCGCCGCCGCGGTTCTGCAGCAGCGGATCGATGATGACGCCGGGGAACAAAGCCGCGATGGTGGTGCCGTCCTTCGGCGCAACGTTATAGATGTACGAGGCCGCCTTGCCGCTGCCGGCGCCCGGCATGTTCTCCGGCACGATCGTCGGGTTACCGGGAATGAAGCGCGCGAGATGCCGGACGATGGCGCGCGCATAGACGTCGTAACCGCCCGCGGCGTCGGCGCCGATGATAAAGTTGATGGTCTTGCCGGCATAGAAATCGGCCGCTTGCGCGGGGGCCGTTGCGATTCCCGCTGTCGCACCGAGTAGCCCCAGCGCGCCCAGCGTGAAGCGGCAGACCGCGTGTCTTTTCATTGCTTTCCTCCGCGCCAGTTTCTCGCTAGTGGTCCGATTCTAACATTCGCATCCGGGTTCGGCAGGCTCTTATGCGAATGTTAGAATCAAAAGGACCACTAGCAAATATAAATGCTAGTGGAGCTTTTTGGATTTGACATTCGCCTCACGAGTTCACGGCTTGGGGGCAGCGAATGTCAAACCCGCTCCACTAGCATAGCGAAGTTGCGAGAATTCTAGCAACTTACCTGGACCTTGATCCGATTCGATTTGAATCGGATCAAGGTCTAAATTTTTCCTCTGAGCATGATCTTATCCGAAAACCGGTTCCCACTTTTCGGGATCATGCTCTAAAACGTGAATTCCTCGCCGCGCCTGCGGCCTTGCGACACGGGAAGGAAGAGTTCGTCGAGCGAAAGCTTTCGTTTGATCAATCCCTGCTCGTGCGAATAGCTGACCAGCGTCTCCAGATTGTGCCGGTTGCGGTCGGTCAGGCCGTATTCCCAGGGATCGGATTGGAAGATCTCCTCCTGCTCCTCCCAGGCCTCGCGATACCAGACGATCGGCGCGATGCGCGGGTTCTCCATGCGCTCCATGGCGGCGGCCTTCGACTCGTTAAGGGCCTGATAGAGGTTCACCGGGACCCAGGGGTACTTGTCGACGATTCCCTGTTTGATGCCGATCACGTGCATGATCGGATAAATGCCGGTTTTCTTGAAATAGGCGGCTTCGTCGTCCTTGTAATTGGGAAACAGCCGGCCGACGCGCGGGTCCTTTTCGCGCAGCGGCTTGATGATGTCGGGATGCAGGATTGCATCAAGTTCGCCGTCGAGCAGCATGCCGATGATCGATTTCGATGCCGGTACGCGCGACAGCCGCAGGTCGCTCGGGAAGGCGGCTTCGGCGATGTCCTCATCGAGTTCGGTGTACCAGTCCATCGACTTGAACGGCACGCCGTATTCGTGCTCGAGAATGCCGCGCAACCACAGCGCCGCGCTGTTGAGAAAGAATTTTACGCCGACTTTTTTGCCGATCAGATCCTTCGGCGTCTTGATGCCCTTACCCGTATTGATGAAGGCGAAGCCGTGGCGGAAACGGCGATGCGGAAAGACCGGAATGGCGCGGAACGGGTGGCCGTTGTCGCGCGCGGCGATGTAGGACGAGCAGGAGACTTCGGCGACCTCGAACTCGTGGCCGCGCAGGAAGCGCCAGTGCCGGGTCGGCGAATCCATGGCGGTGACGACTTTCAGATCGATGCCGTCGGGCCGGACCGTGCCCTCCTTGAGCGCGCGCATGATCTCATAGTCGCCGCACGCCAGCGTCAGTTCGATACGGGTGGACATTCGCGAAGACTCCTTCGGCAATTAACGAAAGACCTGGGCAGCCGAGCCTGCTGAAGAAAAGCCGCGAGGTGGGAAGGCGAGATCGCACGTCGCGAACAGCAGAAGCTCTTGCATTCGCTGCCGCCGCGCGCGAGGTGCGGGTTCCTTAACTTGCGGGGGCAGCGACAGAGGAGACCGCGCGCTCGGCCTGCCAATCCTTGCCGAGCCCGGCGCTGGTGGGGAAGATCAGCGATTTGATCACCACCGGCACCGCGCCCGAGGTGTCGAGGATGGCGCCGATGTCGATATAGTCGAATTCCTTCAGCTCGAGCCCGTCGATCGACACGATCGGATTGTTGAATTTCATTTCCTCGCAATAATGAATGCCCATCAGGCCGCCGACATCGCCGTCGCCGGCGAGCACGATCGGATGGCCGCGCGAGATGACGGCCTCAAGTCCGTCGGCGACGCCCTTGCAGAAATCGTCGAGCCGCCGAAAGGTCGCCGAACCGCGCCAGGGCACGAAGATGGCGACCGGCGTTTCGCCGCCGCCGAGATCGAGCCGTTTGAGTGCGCTCTTGATCGACGCCGATACCGCGGCGGGATCGATCGCCTCCTCGTTGAGCGTAAAATTTGGCGCGATGACCGGGACGTTGCGCAACGGCAGCGTTTCCAGCGGCCAGACGAAGATGGTCGAGCCGGACACCTGCATCGTGTATTGCGAGGCGCCGATCACGGTGGCGCGGATGCGCGCCTCCGGGCGCGCCAGTTCCGGCCCCCAATCGCGCAGCCGCGCACGCACTTCGGCGGCGAGCTGCGGGCCGATGTCGCCGAACGCCTTGGCCTCGCCGCCATAAATGTATTCCGACACGCCGCCCGAGAAGCTCACGTCGGCGAGTTTGCCGCGCCAGCCTAAGGGGTCGAGCCGCAGCAATTCGGCGCCGCCGGCGCGCGGCGAGCGGCCTTCCATGGCTTCGAACAGCCGGTCGGCCATGCGGGCCGCAAGCGCTTTCGCCTGCTCCTCGCTGAGCGCAAAGCCGAGATCGAGCTTGAGGCCGAGCTCGGCGCCGAAGCGGCGGCCGGCTTCTTCCAGCCGCACGATGCGCTTCTGCGCATCGAGCACGACCAGCCGTGCGCCGACGTCGACCGCGGTCACGTCAAGCACCTTGCCGTCCTCGCAGACCGCGATCTTCGAGGTGCCGCCGCCGATATCGACATTCATCACCGGCGCGCTGTTGCGGATCGAACGCGCCGCGGCGCCGGAGCCGTAGGCCGCCATCACGGTCTCCAGCGAGTCGCCGGCGCTCACCGCGACCATCTTGCCGGCTTGCGCAGCAAACAATTCGCCGATGCGCCTGGCGTTGCGCCGGCGTACGGCGACACCGGTCAAAATCAGCGCGCCGGTGTCGATCTCGTCCGGGTCGACTTTGGCGTCCTGGTATTGGCGTTCGATGAAGGCGCCGAGCGCCTCGGCATCGATGGTCTCTTCGTCCTTATAAGGAGTGAGCAGAATCTCGGACTGATAGAAGCTTTCGCGCTCGGTGACGACGTAACGGCTGTCGAGCCGCTCGAGCACGATGCGCGAGAACACCAGATGCGAGGTCGAAGAGCCGATAT
>JASHVN010000628.1 GCA_030044555.1 Xanthobacteraceae bacterium
TGGAGCGCCGGAAGGCGTGCGCGCCCCGATGAGCGCGCGCCGCAACACGCAGGCAGGCGGCAACGCTTTCTTGCGCGGAGCGGACATTGGTTGGATGCGCCGTTCGGCGCTCCGCCTCCCCCTTTATGTGTTCGGGAGGTCTTTCTTTCGTGCCGTGCAGCAAAACTCGGACGCGAACAAAAAACGCGCCGCGAGAATGTGTCATTGCGAGCGCAGCGAAGCAATCCAGGGCCGCTTGCGGAGGCCGCGAGGCCGTTCTGGATTGCTTCGTCGCTGGCGCTCCGCGCAATGACGAATGTAGGCCGCGAGAACGGGAATTCTGTTGTCATCTGTCACGGGGACCAAATGATTTTTCAGATGTGGCGCGTTTGAGCGAGGGCGGCGAAGACAATCTCGGACTGGCCTGCACCGCAAATGGTCTTGTCCTGGGCCGCACGCCGCTGATCGAGCGGCAGGACCGACGCTTTGTTGTGCGCGAGCGGAACGAGATCGAACGGCTGCTCCGCCGCGCATACGAATCCGATCCGCCGATTGAGCGAATCATGTCCGGGCTCGGCACGGTCGCGCGGGCGCTCAACGCCGACGATCAATGCCTGGCGCGGATCGCCGCCGTCCATTTGCGGATTCCCCATCTGCCGACCGCGCTCGCGCGCAGCGACATGGAGACCGAAGACCGCCTCATCGAATATGCGCGCGATGAAGGCGAGGAGAATTGGGACCCCGCCAAGCACCCGCGCACCGGCACGCCGCCCAATCCCGGCTGGTTCGCGCCGACTGACGGCGGTGGCGAATCATCGCCAACGCAAATAGCCGCGAACGACAATCCAGCGCTGCGCTCGGACGCGTTGCCGCCGGGCGCCGATGCCGATTGGGTCCGGCTGCCGCCCGGACCGCAACGCATCGACGAACTGGCCGACTTCGTCGAGTGGATGGCGAACGCCAAGCCGCGAGACGAGCAGACAATTAGAGCGGAGATCAAGCGCTACTATTATGACGTCGGCGACCAGGGCAGCGCAGCAGCACTCAACAGCGCCCTCACCGCCCTGCTGAAACCCGGCCTGACACGGGACGATCGGCAGCGGATTCTTGACAGCCTCGATGTCTTCACCCGCGCCGATCCGGCCGAGTATGTACATAACCGCGATTGGACGACCGGCGCAGCAATCGCCGCAGGAAATATCGCGCCCGGCGCATCGGGCGAGGCAGCGGCCGGCGAAGAAGCGGCCGGCGGGACTGCAGCCGAGCGCACTGCGCCAAGCGAAGGTGCAGCAGCCCAGACGGCGGCAAATGCCCCCTCGGAGGTGTGGACTTACGGCTGGGCGAAGCGAGGCCGGGAAATCCACGAGCTGCTTGGTGACGGATCGCTACCCTGGAATTTTCCCACCATCGATATGATCTCTCCTACCGGAGTAGTCACAAGTCTCAAATCGATCGATCTCAACGCAGCCACTTATCAGAAAGACACGACGCTGATGTATAGGGCGAGTGATTATGTCGGCAGGGTGTCCGGCTTTGACGGTGACCGGCTTGGCGATGCTATCATTAACTCCGACGAGATCAAGGGACGGGTTCTTCAGTTAGTAATACCCAAGGGAAGTATGACGAAGGCCAGCAAATCGTCATACAGGCGGTCCGAGATTGGGCAGGGAAGCTCAACAAACCTGTCGATTTAATCATCACTGAGTTTTAGCCGACATGCTTTACACATGTTATTTGAGAGATGGCATCGTCTATGTGCCCACCGTTGGCAAACGTGGCGGTGTCTACGTGACGATGGAGCCCGTCGCCGTTGTGCCGGTTGCGGATAGCGAAGGTCTGCGGCGTGCATTCGCTGAGGTAATCGGCAAAGGAAATCCTCCGCTCCCGCTCCTCAAGGGTGAGTGGCCACCACCGATAATGCTGAAATATACAAGAACCAGGTCCTGGGCAGCCTTTGTTCGCGGCACGCAGACCTGGAATATCGAAGTGATTGATGACCGACATCAAATCGTCGGCCACCTCTTGCGTCCGGATGGAAGCTGGGCGGAGGATCACGATCACAAAATCAAATTTCCGCCCGGAACCGACGTTGAGGCCGTGATCGACCGATTGATCACAATCCTGCAAGAGGCAGCGCGGAATAACTCGGCTCGCCCCGCCCGCAACCGATGAGGAAATATGATGCGCACAGGAACCTACCCCGGACGGCTGACGCGCGAGGAGTGGCTGCAGCGTTCGGTCAGAGAGCGCGCGCTCCTAGTGGCGCGAGCCCGGTCCGATCTGTTGGTATTATGGAAGAGCTGCGGCAAGAAGCCCTGCCGGCGCGCGCACGGCTGCCAGGGTGACGAAAGCTGCAAGTCGCGGCCCTATGAGGCAGACTTCAAGAATCCGAATTTCGGCCGCCCGGATTTCCAATTCAGTTTCCGCTATCCCGGCCACCTGCGCATCCCGTCGGCGATCCTCGATCAGCTCCCGTTTCTGCACCAGCCGCCGTCGCCCGAAGCGATCGTACAGGACTGCATGGCCGAAGCCGGCGACGAGGCCGCGGCCGCCTTGCGGCAAATCTTTCATTTGCAGCGAAGGCGGAGAGCGCGGACTGCCGCGAACAAATGAAACGCCTCGTCATTGCGAGCGAAGCGAAGCAATCCAGGGTCGCTCGCGCAGGACGCGAGGCTGCTCTGGATTGCTTCGTCGCTACCGCTCCTCGCAACGACGATGTCA
>JASHVN010000629.1 GCA_030044555.1 Xanthobacteraceae bacterium
GTCGAGAAAATTATCGAAGACTTGATCGCAGACAACAAGGCCGACGCCTTCTTCACCTGCGGCTCGAACCGACTGCTCAAGCTGATGCAGCGGCTCGGCAAGAGGCACGCCATTCCGGGCCAGGTCGCCATGGAGCAGATCATGGTCTGCGGCTTCGGCGCCTGCTACGTTTGCATGCGCACCTTCGAGGTCGACGGCCAGCGCGTGCTGCGCCGCGTCTGCCGCGACGGCCCGGTGTTCAACATGCAGGAGGCGGTGGGGTGGTAGATCTTTCCGTCAAGATCGGCGCGATCACGCTGCAGAACCCGGTGCAGCCGGCCTCCGGCGCGTTTTCCTGGGAGTACAACGACGTCATTGACCTCAACCGGCTCGGCGCGCTGGTGGCCAAGACCATCTGCCGCGAGCCGCGGCTCGGCAATCCGACGCCGCGCATGGCCGAGACCGAAGCCGGCATCATCCAGTCGATCGGGCTGCCCGGCAAAGGCATCGATTATTTCATCGAGCACATCGTGCCCGAATACGCCAAGTTCAAACCGCCGCTGGTCGTGAGCTGCTCGTCGGAAAGCATCGAGGATTTCGCCGCGCTCGCCGCCGAGCTCTCCGTTGCGGACGTCGACGTGATCGAGGCCAACATCTCCTGCCCGACGCGCAACGCCACTGGCGGCAATTTCGCCATGCACGAGACCTACACGCGCGATTGCATCACCGCGATGCGGGCGCGAACGAAAAAGCCGCTGTGGGTGAAGCTCTCGCCCAATGCCGGCGACATTGTCTCGATTGCGAAGGCCGCGGAGGACGCGGGCGCCGATGCGCTGGTGATCGCCAACACGTTCCTGTCGCTGAAAATCAGAACCGACAATTTCCGCCCGGCGCTCGGCAACAAATTCGGCGGGCTGGTCTCTCCCGCTTTGAAGCCGATCGTGCTGCGGATGGTCTATCAGGTCGCCAAGCAGGTGAAGATCCCGATCATCGGCATCGGCGGCGTGACCAAGGCGGAGGACGTGGTCGAATACATGCTGGCCGGCGCTAGCGCCGTCGGCATCGGGTATGCCGGCTTTCGCAATCCGACCGCTTTGATCACCATCATCGACGACCTTGCAGCCTGGTGCGATGAACGCGGCATCAAGAAGGTGACGGAGCTGATCGGCGCGGTGCGCGATCAGGACATTGAGACCGACACGCTGGTTGCCGCCTCCGTAGGCGTTTAGGATAATTGTTACCCGCCCCGGCTCGCTCTGGGGAAACTTGGTCCGTTATGAGGGTGACAAAAAATGACGGATGGCTCGGCGGAGTTGCACGTCCTGATATCCGGCGGGTTTGCTCCCGCGTACGAAATGCTGCTTCCGGATTTCGAGCGGACGAGCGGCTTCAAGCTCAAAACCGGATCGGGCGCGTCGCAGGGAGCGGGACCGCAGACGATTGCTGCGCAGCTTGCCCGCGGCGTGCCTGCCGATGTGGTGATCCTCTCCCGAGAAGGCCTCAGCGATTTGATCGCCGCGAACAGAATCGCAGCCGGGACTGACAAGGATCTTGCGCGTGTACCGCTCGGCGTCGGGGTGCGGGCGGGCGCGCCAAAGCCGGACGTGAGCACCATCGACGCCTTCAAACAAATCCTGCTCAAGGCCAAAACCGTCGCGGTCCCGGAGAGCACCAGCGGCATCTGGCTCATGGCTGAGCTTTTTCCGCGGCTCGGCATCGCCGACAGGCTCAGCGTCAGGCCGGCACCGCGCGGCTCCGATGCGACCCGGATGGTCGCTACGGGTGAAGTGGATGTGACAGTGCAGCCGGTCAGCGAAATACTCGTCGCATCTGGCGTCGAGTTCGCCGGCAGTCTCGCGCCGGAGATTCAGTTCGTGCAGACGTTTTCAGCCGCCGCCGTGGCCGGCTCAAAGCAGATTGAAGGTGCCAGGCGGCTGATCGAATTTCTTGCCTCCACGCACGCTGCTGAGGCCATTAAAAGAAGCGGAATGGAGCCGCACGCGACCTTCAGCTAGGGCCACGACCTGCGGCACAGCGCGCACAAGGCGCGGCAGTGTGCCGCTTGATCTTAGGAATTCAAATTCGCTGCACTGGACACGGGAAGCGCGACCTGCTGCGATGACCCGTTCTCTTGCCGATTGAGGAGTTGCCCCGATGACGATCATCGATTCCCAGGTCCATGCCTACGAGGCGAACACGCCGAAACGGCCCTGGCACAGCGTGCCGAACTGGCCCGCTCACGTCACCGGCGACGAGATGGTGGCGGCGATGGACAAGGTCGGCGTCGATGGCGCGATCTTCATCTCCGCCTTTTCCATGTACCGCTACGACGCGAGCTACGCCGTGGAGGTGCAGCAGGCGCATCCCGGCCGGTTCGCGATCGTCAAGCCGGTGGACCCGGACGATCCGGCCGTGGGCGACGTCGTCGCCGAGTGGAAGAAAACGCCGGGCGCGGTCGGCATCCGCATCATGCTGACCAAGGAGCCGGGGCGCGACCGCGCGCCGACCGACCCGGGCCTCGACCGCATCGCGCGCGCCGCCGTCGAGCACGACCTTCCGGTCAACATCCTGTGCTGGGGCAACCTGGACGCCGGCACGACGCTGATCGACCGCCACCCCGACACGCGTTTCATTATCGACCATCTGGGCATTCTGCAGCCGCGCA
>JASHVN010000630.1 GCA_030044555.1 Xanthobacteraceae bacterium
TTCGGCCGTCTCCCAATGGAAGAAGCTGTGAGCGTTCGTCGACAGATTGAAAAAGACCTGATGCAGCAGATCGACGGCGGTCCCCATGACGGCGACGACAAGGCCGCCGAGAACGCCGACCAAGGCCGCCAGCGCGATGAGGCTCGATTCTCGCGCCCGCACCAGGGCGCGCAACCGCCGCGGAATTTCGAGACGGCGGGCAAAGCCTTTCAGCCCGAACCAAGGCCATCGATGGAACCGCTTGAGGGGACCAATTGCCGGTTCGAGGTGAATGGATTTCATGTCACTCGCCGGCTACTTTTTTTGCGTGGACAGATGAACGCGTTTGCGTGGAGATAATGAACGCGGGGTCTCGGCACAGAGCCCGGCGCCAGCATGCCGCGAAGCGACAGGACCGGTCCTGGTTTGTTTCACAGCCACAGCTTGGGCGGGGCACACTTTTCCTCTATTAATTCTCCTTATCATTGCGATTGAGATCGCAAGGTTAATATCTTTCCGCGTCATGCCGTCATGCCGCATTTCACTCAAGCGGGCCCAACTCGATTCGCGAGCGCCGCCGAGTGCAGCGCTTAACCGCCGATCGTTCGCAGCCACGCCTTCATATCCGGGCGTACAAGTTAGTCGCCCGATCTTACAGCGCCAGCGATGAAATTTCGACGGAACGGCGCGCCGTAGTGCGTCGCACCAATGCGCAAGCCAATCGTCCCAAACAGTGCCGAAGTCAACCTATTTGCGAATGAACGCGCGATGGGCCACAGGCGCGAAATTCGGCGCGAAACGTCCTCAGATCTGCAGCCATCTATAGCCCGAATTCGCCATGCGCCGCCGCTTGCACATACCGGCCCCGCTCGCGTGTTGCGGACCGGAACAGCGGGAACCGCAAGGCGTTGATGCAAAAGGCACGACCCTGACGGCATTCAGCTGCTGTATTCGGATATGGCTTTACCTGCGGGCAATTCATTGCCGCATCCCCGGTCCGACTCGCCTGCGACTGGTCGCGCTGAGCCGGTGGCCGGCGCGCATGGCGGTCAACAGAGATCGCCGGCCGGCGCGATCGTCACCACCGATATTCCGGCACGGCTCGACGCGCTGCCGTTCGGGCGCTTCCACGTTCTGGTGATTGTCGCGCTGGGCATCACCTGGATATTGGACGGTCTCGAAGTCACGCTCGCCGGCGCGCTTTCCGGCGAGCTTCGGCAGAGCACGGCCTTGGGCTTGAGCAACGGCGAGGTCGGTCTCGCCGGCAGCTGTTATCTGGCGGGAGCCGTGCTCGGCGCGTTCTTCTTCGGCTGGCTGACCGACCGCCTCGGGCGCAAGAAACTCTTCACTGTGACGCTCTTCGTCTATCTGCTCGCCACGGCCGCGACGGGATTGTCATGGAACTTTTTGAGCTTCGCGTTGTTCCGTTTCATCACCGGCGCCGGCATCGGAGGCGAGTACACCGCCATCAATTCGACAATCCAGGAGCTTATCCCAGCCCGGCTGCGCGGCTGGACCGATCTGTTGATCAACGGCAGTTTTTGGCTTGGCGCAGCGATGGGGGCAGGCGGATCGATCGTCCTGCTCGATCCCAGTTTCATTAATCCGGCTCTCGGCTGGCGGGTCGCATTCCTGATCGGCGCCACAATCGGACTCATTATCGTGATCATGAGATTGTGGATTCCGGAAAGCCCTCGCTGGCTGGTGACGCATGGCTTCGCCGAAGCGGGTGAAAAGATCGTACGCGGCATCGAAGCGCAATTTAGCGGCCGCCTCATGCCGCAGAACGCGGACAAGCGGGTGCGATTGCGGGCGCGCGATCACACGCCGTTGCGCGAGGTTGCGCGTACCCTGTTTGTGACCTACCGGCAACGCACGCTGGTCGGGCTGTGCCTGATGGCCGCGCAGGCCTTCTTTTACAACGCGATATTCTTCACCTACGCGCTGGTGCTGATCGACTTCTACAAGACGCCGGCCGACAGCGTCGGCTGGTACATTCTGCCGTTTGCGGCGGGCAACGTGCTCGGCCCGCTCGTCCTCGGTCGGCTCTTCGATACGGTCGGCCGCAGGATCATGATTACATCGACCTATGCGCTGTCGGGAGCCCTGCTGGCGGTCACCGCTTATCTCTTCAGCAAAGACGTCCTCTCGGCGGAACAATTGACCATCGCTTGGATGACGGTGTTCTTCTTTGCCTCGGCGGCCGCGAGTTCCGCCTATCTGACCGTGAGCGAGATTTTTCCCCTTGAGCTGCGTGCGCTCGCCATCGCCTTCTTCTACGCCGTCGGAACGGCCATAGGCGGCATTGCCGGGCCGCTCCTGTTCGGCTTATTGATCAACACCGGTTCGCGGGCAAGCGTTGCCGCCGGCTATTGCTTCGGCTCGATCCTGATGATCGGCGCCGCCTGTGTCGAGGCGCTCTGGGGCGTCGCCGCCGAGGGCAAGCCGCTCGAAGACGTGAGCCGGCCCCTCACATTCGTCGATTGAAAAGTGAGGCGTGAACGTGCAAAGGAGTTTTGAATTTTCGAATCGCGCCATGGATATTGCGCCGCCACCACTTCTTTCTGATCTGCGCCAAAGCGCGATCTTGCTCGATATCGACGGCACCATCCTCGACATCGCGCCGTCACCGCGGCAGGTTTGGGTGCCGGCGGACCTGCGAGGGACGCTCACGCGCCTCGTCGATCGGACCGGCGGAGCGGTAGCGCTGGTCAGCGGTCGCACCATCAACGACATCGATCTCATTTTCTCTCCATTGCAGTTCGCGGCGGTCGGCGTTCACGGCGCCGAAATGCGCCTGAGCGGGGATGCCGACGTGCAGGAGCGCATTGCGCCGCTGAGCAAGGGCCTCAAACGCAGATTGGCGACTGTTGCCGAGCTCGGACCGGGAATCCTGGTCGAGGACAAGGGTTATTCGCTGGCACTGCATTACCGGCTCGCGCCCGAGAAGGGGCCGGCCATACTCGAGGCAATCGCGAAAATTTGCGCAAGCGTTCCAGAAGAACGGGTTGAGATTTTGCCCGGAAAATTGATTGTCGATATCAAGCCCGCCGCGATCAACAAAGGCGATGCAGTGCGCGAATTGATGCAGCACCCGCCGTTCGCCGGCCGCCGTCCGATCTTTATCGGCGACGACACCACCGATTTGCCGGTGTTCGGCATCATTCCTAGATTCGGCGGACAGGCCTATTCGGTCGGCGGGATCGCTGCCGAGGTCGACGGCCATTTCGATACGCCCGAACGCGTACGCGACTGGCTTGCGCGCGTTGCGGCCGAAAGTCCGGACACGGTGGAATGAAAAAAGATCACGGGCTGGATCTCGCGGTCATCGGGAACGGCCGGACGGCCGCATTGGTCGATCCGTCTTCGCGGATCGTCTGGTGGTGCTACCCGCGCTTCGACGGCGATCCCATTTTCTGCAGACTGGTTTCCGGTCATGAGGAAAAAGGATTCTCCGACGTCGTGCTCGACGACGTGGTGGACTTTCAGTCCGAATACGTGCGCAACACCGCGATCGTAACCACCGTCCTGACCGACACTCGCGGCAACAAAGTGCGGGTGACCGATTTTGCGCCGCGCTTTCGTCAGTACGAGCGCGTGTTCCGGCCGCCGCAACTCTACCGCATCATCGAGCCGATCGCCGGCCTGCCGCGGATCACCATTCGCATGCGGCCGACCTGCGACTACGGCAAGCCGCTTCCGCACCGCTCGCTCGGCAGCAACCATATCCGCTATTCCAACGACGCCACGGTGATCCGCCTGACCACGGATGCGCCGCTCTCGTTGATCGACAACGAGGCGCCGTTCGTGCTCACCCGCCCGCTTCACCTTGTGTTCGGCCCCGATGAGCCGTTCACCGGCGACTTGCACAAGACCTGCCGCGATTTCGTCGAGCGCACCCACGATTACTGGATGGAATGGGTGCGCCGCTTGTCGATCTCGATCGATTGGCAGGAAGCCATCATTCGCGCCGCCATCACGCTCAAGCTGTCCAATTTCGACGAGACCGGCGGCATCATCGCCGCCCACACCACGTCGATTCCGGAGGCGCCGTCGTCGGGCCGTACGTGGGATTATCGCTATTGCTGGCTGCGCGACGCCTATTTCGTCGTGCAGGCGCTCAACCGCATCGGCGCCACGCGCACGATGGAAGAATTCATCTCGTTCACGCTTTCCATCGCTTCGAAGCCGGGCCAGGAGTTGCGCCCGCTTTACAGCGTGGTGCCTACCACGGCGATCGGGGAAAGCACGGCGCCTGAGCTTGCCGGTTATCGCGGCGACGGCCCCGTGCGCATCGGCAATGCCGCGGTCGACCAGGTGCAAAACGATACCTATGGCAGCGTCATCCTTGCCGCCATGCCGATGTTCTTCGACCGCCGGCTGCCGCGTCCGGGCGACGAAGGATTGTTTCACTTGCTCGAATCGCTCGGCAACCGCGCCGCCAAGATGGCGTTCGAGCCCGACGCCGGCATTTGGGAATACCGCGGCCGCCAGCGCGTTCACACGCATTCGGCAGCGATGTGCTGGGCCGGCTGCCAACGGCTGGCCGCCATAGCGGCGCGGATCGGGCTCGACGCGCAGGCAAAGCACTGGAACGCCGTCGCCGAACCGATGCACGCCGAGCTCGTCGAGCGCGCCTGGAACCAAAAACGCGGCGCCTTCACCGCGGCGTTCGGCTCCGACGATCTCGACGCCAGCGTGCTCCTGCTTGCTGAACTCGGTGTCGTCGACGTCGACGATCCGCGCTTTATCTCCACGGTCGCCGCCATGGAGCGCGAGCTGGTGCGCGAGAAGCACGTGATGCGCTACGCCAGCGCCGACGATTTCGGCATGCCGGTGACCGCGTTTCTGATCTGCCGCTTTTGGCTGATCGACGCCCTATGGTCGCTCGGCCGCCGCGAAGCCGCGCGCGACCTCTTTACCGATGCGCTCGAACACCGCAACCGCTATGGCCTGTTATCGGAGGATGTCGATCCACAGACCGGGATGCTTTGGGGCAATTTCCCGCAGACCTATTCGATGGCCGGGCTCATCCTTTCGGCGATGCGGCTGTCGCGGAGCTGGGAGGATCGGTATTGGCGCGGATGAGCGTAACAAGCTCGCCGCGGCGCGGATGCTGACCGGAAAAATTGCCGCCTGCGCCTAACCTCTGCAAAATTGCCTCGCGGCAACGCCAATCCTATAATTGCAGCAATGAATGACGCGGCAGCCAGTACTCCGGCGATGCGCGAGTTTGTGCATTCGTTTCGCCGGAGTCCGCTTTCTTCCGAACGCAGCTATCGACTGCTTCCCGACGGCCTGGAATGGGGCGACGGACGAACAACGCGTCTTGTGCCTTACGGCGACATCATTGAAATCCACGAATACAAGTCCAAGGTGTTCGGCGCGCTCGCTGCCCAGTTGCCGCGGCGGTTCGACTACGTGTTGCGTTGCCGCGACGGGGAAAAGCTCACCATCAATTCTATCCATCACCCGCGCTTTCGCGTTGCCGAGAACAGATTGCCGAGCTGCACCGCATTGGTCGCGGAGCTGAGACAGCGCGTCACCGCCGCCAACCCGGACCTGAAATCGGTCAATGAGCAGCTCAGCTGGTCGTATCGGCTTGCCAACGCGACGGATCGCGCCTGGTATCAGATCGGGCTCTTGTTATTTAAGCTCCTGCGGCGCACCGATTTCGACCGCGCGGCCAATTTTGTTGCCTGGCTTCTGCGCCGCGTCGGACCGCGTCTGCGCGGCCACCGCACCGCGCGCGCCAATCTGGTCGCTGCCTATCCCGACAAATCCGCGGCCGAAATCGAGCAGATACTCTCCGGCATGTGGGAAGATCTCGGCCGGCTCGCGATCGAATACATCAACCTCGATCGATTGGTCGATCCCGCCGCACCAAATTCGGGACGCATCGTCGTCGCGCCGGGGACTCTGGAAATACTCGCGCGCCTGCGCGAGGACGGCAAACCCGCCGTGTTGTTTACCTCGCACCTTGCGAGCTATGAGGTCGGCGCCATCTGGGTCGAGCGCAACGGGCTCAATCTGGCGATTTTCTACAACCCGTCGAGTTTTGGTCCGCTCTCCGAACAGCTTTCGGCGATGCAGAAGAAGACCATGGGACGCTTGGTGGCGTCCGGGCCCGACGCCGTTTGGAAGCTCAGAGAGGCGATGAAGGAGGGCTTGCATCTTGCGCTCTTTGCCGATCAACATTTCGCCAACGGCGTCGAGGTGACGTTTTTCGGCCGGCGCTGCAAGGCGAACCCGATGGCGGCGCGCTTTGCGCAGCTTTTCAATTGTCCCGTCCACGGCTTCCGCACGATCCGCTTGCCGGACAACCGGATTGAGGTCGAGTTCACCGAGGAACTCAAAATGCCGCGCGGCACCGACGGCAAGATCGATGTCCCGGCCGCGATGCAGACGATCACCACCATGATCGAGGGCTGGATTCGCGAGCACCCGGAACAGTGGCTCTGGCTGCAACGACGCTGGCGCTGATGGCGCGCTTTGCACATTGCCGCTCGACTGGCGGCGGCGCGGCGGACAAAGATTCCGCCGCGCCCTGATTGGCCTTGGCCTTGCTGTCGCCCAGCGCGCGTTTCAGCCGGTCGGCGGCGCGATTTCGTCGAGGCTTCTTTGCTTCGCCTCGGGTCCGAGCTGCGTCACCGCGATTGCGGCAATGAACAGGAGCGCGGCGAGGCAGGCGAACACGGTCATCAGGCCGAAGCCGGTCTGAATCCACAGAATCGTCGGCATGATAAAGGCCGTCGCAAACCGGCCGACGCCCGACGCCCAGCCGAAGCCTGAGGCGCGCGCATTGGTCGGAAACACCTCGGAGGCGAAGATCTGCATCGCGTTGCCGGCGACCTGAACGAAGAACGTCATGATGAACCCGGCCACGATGAGTTCGATCGCGGTCGCCGCATTGGCAAACACGATCGCCATCAGGCCGGCGCCGACGAAAGTCCAGATTGCCGTGCTTTTGCGGCCGAACTTGTCGAGCGAATACATCATGAAGAGGCTGGCGCACGGAACGGCGAAGTTCATCGCCAATGTGTATTGCAGCGACTTGGTGATGGAAAAGCCCTTGGCGTTCATGATGTTCGGTAGCCAGGCGCCGAGCCCGATGGCGATGCCGAAGAACGCCGTGAAGCAGATCATGCCGGCAATCACCCGGCGCGGAAACATCGAGAACACGACCGCAAAGGGATCGCTCTTGGTATTGCTCGCGGCATCGCTCGACAGCGGCTGCGTCGGTTGGGCGATGCCGATCCGTCCGAGAATTTCGAGAGCCTCTTTGCCGCGGCCGTGGGTCGCCAGATAGCGCGGCGATTCCGGCAGCGTGAAGCGAAACACCCAGACGATCAGCGCCAGCACGCCGATGAGAATCCAAACGCCGCGCCAGACGTAAGCGGCCGCGACCGGGTCGGTTCCCGATGATGCAAACAAGGCGCCGAAGCCGAGCACAAGCCCGGTCCCGATCGGCCACACGCAGGCGCCGCCGATGAAGTGCACGATCGCCAGCGCGCGGCCGCGAATGCGTTTGGGCGTCCATTCGCCCGCGTAGGCGAAGGCGAGCGGCTGTTCGGCCCCCAAGCTGATGCCGGCGATGAAGCGGCAGATGACCAGAGTGAGCACGTTGGGCGCGAACGCGCCGAGGATGGTGAAAATACCGAAGAACAGGAGGTTGAACTGATAGACGAACCTGCGGCCGAGCCGGTCGGAAAATTCGCCCTGTCCGGCCGTGCCGAGAGCAAGCCCGAAGATCGTGGCGCTGCCGATCAAGGCCGCCCCGGCGGCGCCGAAACCGGATTTGATGATGAACGGAACGAGCGAGCCGAAAACCGTGTAATCGATGACGTCGCAGAAATATCCCGCGGCGATGAGCGCGATCACCCGACGATGGAGCGGCGTGATTTTCGCCTCGTCCAGCGCGGTGTTGACGAAACTCTCGATGGTCTGCGTGCTTGCGCCCGCCGCGGCTTGCGCCGTGACTGTAGCCATGACGTTCTCCCCATTTAGGCATTTAGGTCCGCCGGCCGCTTGCTGCAGCTCTTGAAATAAGTCTGGCGGGGCGAAGTCCCACTGTCAATGTGGCGTCACGCGGTCAACGCCGCATGACGTCTATTTTGGCTCAGCCGCCCTCGAATTGCAGAATGTTGAGGCCGGCATTGGAATCGGTGAGATACATCACGCCTTGCGCGTCGACGAAGCAGTCGCAGGATTGAATCACCCGCGGCCGGTTCGGACGCGGATCGTACATGCGCTCGGGATCGGGCGGCACGAAATAGGCGATCTCGCGCGGCTGGAACGGATTGGCGATGCCGCAGACGCGCACGCCGGCATTGTGCATTGTCACGAAAATATAACGCGAGCTGACGAACGCGCCCGGCCGGTTCTCCCACAGATTATGCGGACCGAAATTGCCGCCCTTCTTGCAAT